>LJTR01000247.1 GCA_001303465.1 Phycisphaerae bacterium SG8_4 | reverse complement strand
AGGAGAATCTCGACGCAGAACGGGTACAACTGGCCCTGCTTGACTGCAACAAAGCCGAAAAGCTGGCCGGCAACACTACGGACGTGGCAAAGCTGCGGTCGGCCATCTGCAGTGAGATGGAGCAGAAACGGCTCAGGAATCGTCACCGCTCGTTCAAGGTTGCCCAGGCGAGACAACACATCGAGGACGGTTGGATCTCGGCCGGCGAACAGATTCTGGCCGAGGCCGGCGACAAAGACAGCCAGGCAGGCATAGTCATACAGCAGGCCAATGTCGCAAGGCTGCAATTGAATGAAGCCGTCGCCAAGGCTGAGAAGGCGCTGCAGCGCAACGACCTGGACGAAGCGATAGACATCGTCCTGAAGGCCGGGGCCAACAGAAATCAGAGCGACAGAATCGCCGAATTGATCTCAAAGCTCAAATCGCTCACAGCCGAACGTATCAAGGAGAACTTCGACAGCGGCCGGATCAACGTCGCCCACTCGTTGTGGCAGAAGATTTCGCCGCTGGCCAACGGCTCGGCCGAAATGTCCGAACTATCTCTGGTGCTGAGCCAGTGCCGTCAGGCCGCCGAGCACATCGCAGCGGGTCGACCGCGAGCGGCAGTTCCTCTTCTTCGCAAGGTCAGATCGGCCCGTCCGGCGGCAAAGTGGCTGCACACCGTCACCGACCAGGCCAGACAGGCGACCGATCTGCTCGACGAACTGGCGGCCAGCCCGCTCGGTCCGGACATCACCGAGGACGCTGCAATGGACGCAGATAGTATGCAAAACACAGAAGACCGTGCCGGCCACTCACCACGGGCAATCCCGGACGCGATCAAGCCGGATGTTCCAACCGGCTCATCGGTGCCCTCGAAGTTCCTATTGCAGATGGATGGGGTCGGCAGCTTCATCGTCCTGCGGGACGCGCATGTCACGGTCGGTCCCGTGAGTTCTTCGGCGCGACCGACGATAGGCCTGATGGCCGATCCCAACCTTCCGGTGGCGAGCATAGAGCGTAAGGAAGATGACTATTTTCTCAGGTCATCCGGTCCCGTCCGCGTCAATGACGCGGCGACAAATGACAAGCTGCTTGCCGACGGCGACCGGATCGCCCTCTCGCCAAGGTGCCGGATGAAGTTCAACATCCCCAACCCGGCAAGCACGACGGCGACGCTCAGCCTTTCGAGCGCGCGTTTGGGCCGGGCGGATGTTCGCCGGATTATCCTGATGGATCGTGACATCCTGGTCGGACCTAGCGCAGGCGACCACATCGTGGCCGAATCCCTCGACGAAACGATCGCCCTGTTCGTTCAAAACGGAAGGTTGCTTTGCAGGACCAAAGAGACGATACTTGTCGACGATAAGCCGATCAGTTCGAGAGCCGCCCTTCCTATTGACAAGCAGGTTAGAATGGGCCGGGTATCGCTGGTCTTGACAGAACTGAAAGAATGAATTCTCGGAAAACGAAACGCATAGTACGGCAGGTCTAAAATGCAAAAGTACCAATACCAACACGGTGATCGACCCCTCGAAGGATTCACAATCGAGAGGGCTGCGGGACGCGGCGGGTTCGGCGAAGTGTACTATGCCGTCAGCGACGGTGGCCGACAAGTAGCCCTCAAGGCGGTTCAGAACTACGAGCAGATCGAACTTCGGGGGATTGGGCAGTGCATGAACATCAAGAGCCCCCATCTGGTCACGATCTTCGACGTCAAGCACAACGACCGGGGTGAGCCGTTTGTCATAATGGAATACGTCTCGGGGCCTTCGCTGCGCGAGCTGCTCACCGAAGCCCCGGGAGGGCTCGGAGCACAGAAAGCTGCTTTCTTCCTGCGCGAGATCGCCAAGGGACTGTCGTTCCTCCATGAATGCGGCATCGTTCACCGCGACCTCAAGCCCGGCAACGTATTCTATGAAAACGGTTATGTCAAGATCGGAGACTACGGACTTGCCAAAGCGATAAGCGCCAGCCGTCACAGCGGCCACACGATTACCGTCGGGACCGTACATTACATGGCGCCTGAGATCGGGGCGGGAAATTATGGCTGCAGCATCGACATTTATGCTCTCGGCGTTCTGTTGTATGAGATGCTCACCGGAGATGTCCCGTTCGGCGGGTCGAGCCCCGCGGAAATCCTGATGAAGCACATGACGGACACTCCCATGCTCGACAACATCGATGAGCCGTTCGCACGTGTAATCAAGAAGGCCCTGGCCAAGGATCCCGAGGACCGCTACAAGAGCGTCCAGGATATGGTAGAGGACCTGTACGGTTCGGAGAACATTCGAAACAGCGTCTCGCACTTCTCGCCTGATGAGCTTTCAGTGATCGCTGAGCGAGTCGCCGCCAAAGCAAATATCGGAAATCAACCCGGCGTCAAAAGCCCCAGACCCGTCGCGGCCGATGAGCCCACCAGAGACATGGGCAGGCCAGTCGCCGACGGGCACGCCAAGGACGTGGGCAGGCAGATAACCGAAACCGCACAGCGATTTGCCCAACAGGCCGACGCCTTCGGCAAACAGGTGGCCGACAGAGTCGATGCCAAAGTGCAATTCCCTGCAATCGCCGATACTGTCGATCCTCGCCAGCGGCTCACGCTTGCAATGTTGACCACGGCGATGATCGCTGTCGGAGCAGGCCTGCTGAGCGGGTCGCGCAATGTCATGCCGCCAGCAATAGCTGTCTTCGCGATGACTGCCATTTGTTCAAAGGTAATACTCTTCACGCGTCAACGGTGGTTCACCAACCTTGAGCCCGAAGCGCAGTGGGTCCCCAGAATCGGGATGTGCTGTGTCGCTGCTATGCTTGCCCAAATCCCGCTGGCGTTTCTTGCTCTCTCCGGCAACATATCGGGGCAATTCAGGAGCATGGGATTTCCCGCAACCTGGCTGGCATTGGCGGTTCCCATGTTCCTTGTGAACTTCTCCCGGATCAGCGCTCCGCAGCGAGCTAAGCGCATATCGCTCGGCTCAGCCATCTGGATCGGGATTCTGGGCCTGGTCTGTGCAGCGATTTTCGGCCAACCCGGTTTTGTGATAGCCGCGGTACTGGCGGGAACGTCACTGGTTGTTCAGGCATACAGTCCGTTTGGAAAGGTAACTCAGCCTGCGCCTGTCGCCAAGGCTCAAAAAGCCGAGCAGAAAGAAAAGCAGGCACGACCCACGGCAAGCTTCGTGGGCTGCCCCGTACCGCCACTGTTCCGCATGTGCTGGTGGATTGGCTGCCTGCTGACGATGGGCCTGGGTATCTTTCTTCTGATCATGTCAGGAACCCAAATGAGCGGCGATGAGTCTGTAATCGCTGCCGCAGTGGGAGTGGACAGCCTCATACTGTCGCTCTTGTGCCTGATCAGGAGCGCTCGCAAGAGATTCACCGGCTTGTATGCATATCTGATCAAACCGCTACTGCTCGGTCTCTGCCTTATGACCGTAGTGACCGCCTCAATCTGCATGGGCGGTATGAATCTTCGCCATGATGAGTTTATCATCGCACTATTCTTGATAATCTTCCCCGCTGTTGCATTCTTTGGTATCACCGTCATTCCGGCCCGCATATTTGACGGCCCTCCTAAGAAGACTGCTCCGCAGCCTGTCGCGCCGCCGGCCCCGCCCGCAGCGCAACCGTCCGGCGTATCGTCTTTCAAACGAACGTGGGCGCTTATACTGTGCGCCGTGGGTATGTCTGGATTCCCCGCCGGCCTGCATCGATTCTATGTCGGCAAGATCTTTACCGGCATCCTGTGGTTCCTGACCGGCGGAATGTTCTTCATCGGACAGATCGTAGATTTGATTCTGATCATAACAGGTCAGTTCAGAGACCGATATGGCAAGCCAATACAGATCTGGCTGGACAAGAAGGAATTGGACGACAAGACCTCTGATACCAAAGCCGCCACCGAGACGCCAGCACCCGGACGCGACGTCGCCGCTGCTGCACTTCAGCAGACAGAAGAACCGCAGTCCCCCGCCCCAGAGCATTATGTCCCGCAACCGGCTCCGCTGTTGCCGACTGCCTCAGTCATGTTTGAACGGTTCCATCCGCTTGCCTTTCTGTTTTCAGGCATCGGGTTTATTCTGGCTTTTCTGGCTGTGGCAGTGGGACTTGCCCACGCGCTCCACGTTCCTGACTTTATGGCGACCAATCCTGACGTGGCGAGGGACATAGAAGATGTTCTGGGCTCGAACTGGCCCCAGATACTTACGGATATGGGGAGAATTCTCTTCATCGTCCTTATGCTGCCTGCCGCCGTATGTGTGAGTTTGGGCCGGCGTCATCTCGGAGCGCGACACCTGATTCGCGGAGTGCTCGGCCTGGGCGGCCTGGTGGCGACCGTTCTGATGCTGGCCGAGGGAATGTACTGGGGTTTCCACCGTGGAATTCCAGAGACCGGTCTCAGTGAGTTCGGACAGGTTCTCGAGTGTGTTCTCAAGGGCTCGCAGCGCGAAGACGCCTTCTTGGCCGCAGTAACCTTCGTGGCATCGGTCGTAATACTATCATGGCCCCCGCGCCAGAAAAGAACGGTGCTTACCCCGGCTCTCAATCAAGGAATAAGCTGATGGCTATAATAAAAATGTTCCCAGTATTTCCTATGCTTCTTCTTGTCGCAATCCCTCTGGTGGTTGTCCTGATCACGTCGTGCCTCAAAAAGCCGTGGTTCGGCGGGCTCCTTGCTTTGGGTCTTCTATCCTTATTCGCTGTTGTGTTTGTCTTTCATGGTGTCAGACGGCGGCCGGTCGAACATGTTCAGCAACTCACTCTGCCCCGGCTGGAATCACACAGTCCCGAGCGTCATGCTCACCAGCCCATTCTGCCCAGTCTGGAATCAAACAGCCCCGAGCGTACGGCCGCCATCTGGCAGCCGGGCATCGAGGATGAGTTCAAGGCGAATGTCTATCCATCGAAACTCGCCGCCGTGCGTTCGCTGGGCCTGCGAATCGGCGAACCGATCCTGCAGCTCTTCGGCGACGAGGCATGGCCGAAGAAGGGGATACTGTTTCAGGGCACTCACGGTTCCGAGGTGCTTGATGAGTTTACGAAGACACTCTCGACCAAGTTTACCCAGACCCAGTGGACAACTGCGTTGGAGACAGCCGCGGTTGAGCCAAACGAGGTCGGCATCCGTCTGGATCTGACGACCCAGGTAGGTCCGCCCCCGTGGAAAAACGCATGGAACAGCGGCAATCTCCGGGATGTGATAATCGCCGGCACGGCGAGGGCGAATGTCATGACCGGAAACAGGCAAATAGGCATAAACGCTGATTTTGCCGAAAAACCTTGGATCGAGAATTTCTACGGCATTTGGAACGACCGGCCGAATACGCGTCTGATCATCGCCAAGTCCACCGAGAGCTGTCTGACAGAGGCCGAAGCCAACAGCCAGGCGATGGCAGATGCATGCAATCAGCTTACCGAACTGCTCCGCCAGACACCACGCGCACAGGCCACGCCGTCACTGCCCCGAAACGTGACTGCCAACGACATTCTTGAACGTGATTTCATCGTTGACCGTTTCGTACAGAGCTTCGAAGGCAGAGCGGGCAAAATATGGAGACAAGCCCTTCTGGTAGACGCCTCCGCCGGAAGGCTCGAGGAGTTGGCTCGTCACAAAGCAGCCGTATCTCGGGAAATAAAGCGGACATGGGCGGGAATGATTGCTTCCGTTGTCGGCCTGCTCGCGCTGATTACCGCCGTCTACGCCTTCCTCAACGCCGCAACTAAAGGCTACTATGTATGGTCCCTGCGAATTGCGGGAATCGTACTTGCCGCCGCCGTAATAATTCTCTTTGTGGTTTAGTAAAGGTTTCCTATAATATGCCCTGGCATGAAGGAACCCACAAACAGAGTGACAGAGGCCGAGCAGTACCTCCTCGATAAGATCCGCCGGGGCAACGAACAGGCGTGGTCAGAATTTGTAGACCGCTACCGGGGGCGCTTGCTCAGTTTTGCCCGGACTAAGCTGCTTCAGCAGGCTGACGCCGAAGACAGCGTTCAGGAGACGTTCATTGCCTTTATCAAGAGCCTTCCGAACTATCGCGGCGAGTGCGGCCTGGAGACATATCTCTTCGTCCTGCTGAGGCGCAAGATCATCGACACATACCGCAGCCGCCAGGCCAGGCACGCATGTCTGATTCAGGATACCTACGATACTCAGGATGACGATAGACCGTCGGATCCGTTTGCTGACGTGGCCGGACCGGAGCAGACGGCGAGCTGGTACGTCAGGGCGGACGAGAAGTGCGAGCTGCAAAAACTTGCGCTAACCGACGCCTTGACCAAGCTCGTGGACGGCTTCAAAAAGTCGTTGAACTTCCGTGACCTGCAAATTACCGAGCTGCTCTTCTATTGCCAGCTTTCGAACAAAGATGTCGCCAGGACGATGGACATGAACGAAAAGGCCATCGCCCTCATCAAGCACCGGTCCCTAAAGCAGATCCGCACGCATGTCGCGACATCCGACATTCCCGTCGGGCCTTCATCGGCCGATTTCGAAAACATACTCACGGAAATCTGGGAATTTCAGAGGCCTAGCTGTCCCAAACGAAGTACGATCGGGGCGCATCTGCTCGGGACGCTCGACGAGGAGTGGCGCACGTACGTTGATTTCCACGTCAATACGCTCGGCTGCAAATTCTGCAGGGCCAATCTCGAAGACCTCGAGGCCCAGAGCAAGAAGAGCCAGAGCAAGAAACTTCGCGCTCGGATCATGCAATCCACTGTGGGGTTTCTTCCCAGGAACCCGTAGCAGAGGCGCCGTCGAAGGGCCTGCGTTTTCGGGAATGACCCGGTATTCTACTAGGAGCTGTCACATGAACTTTCGATTTTTCCCACTCACATCTGCCGTCGTTCTCGCCATGTGCCTCAACGTGACATTGTGGGCACAAGATACCGCTCGCCGCCAGCAGGCTAACACTATGACAAAAGAGCAGCGAATCGACAACTGGCTGCAGAATCAGGATGAAAACGGCGACGGCAGAATCGCCGCCGATGAGGCAACCGGCCTGATGAAGTCCAATTTTGCCCGCAATGATACGAACAAGGACAACTTCCTGGATCGCAAAGAGTTAGGCGAATTGGCCCAGAGATTGGCGCGAGGCGCGTTCAGCAGCCGCAACCGCCGGGGACGCAACCAGCAAACCATGACAACCGAACAGCTGCTCAGACAGGTCCCCAAAGGTGTCACGGTCATCCCCGATATTGATTTCATAAAGGCATTGCGCGAAGCCGGCGCCAAGGACGTGACGTACATGCGCTACGAAGACGGTTCCGGCCACGGCACATTCGCCGCGAACATCAATGAAACCGGCCCGGCCAGAGAGAAGTTCTTCGAGCGAACGCTGAAGGGCAGAGACAGTAAGTATGTTTTTACGGTTCGCGGCGACAAGACATATCTCAACGGGCAGAAAATCCTCGTCAAAGGACTTCGGTGCTCGAATGCCCTGGTGAGCGATGAGTCCGCCGACGAGCTGATTGCGAATCTGGACACATTTGCATCCTTTGGGGTCAATACCGTCAGTGTCTTCTTTATGGGTTCCCGGTTCGGCGACGTCAAGGGCTACAACAGCGACGGCAGCCTGAATCCTGTCTATGCCGCCCGCATGGGCCGAATAATCGAGGCGGCGGATGAACGAGGTATGGTCGTCCTTGTGGGCTGTTTGTACTGGGGCAACTCGGAAGCCAAGTGGGAACAATGGACGCAGACAGAGGCTGAGGCCGCCGTCGCCAATACCGTGCGCTGGTTGAAAGAGCACGATTATCGCAACGTGTTCGTGGACGTTGACAACGAGGGCATGGCCAAGCGGGCAAAGGGTTTCGACAACCGGCTCATGGTAATAGCCGGCAAGAAGGTCGATCCGGCCAGTGTCATCGCCACGAATTTCAAAGGCCCGCCACCGCCGGAGGCGGATCTCGGCATACATTTCAGCACCAAGGTTCCCGACAAGCCGTACGTCGAAAGTGAAGGCACCCCCACCAACGCGCCGGGCGGCTACTGGGGCAAATACAGTAAGAGGCCGGACTACTACAACTACATCAACATAGGTATCTACAACGAACAGATGAAAGTCAACCAGAAGACCATCACAGTCGACCACCTGGACAATGGGCGAGGATACATGTGCGCGTCCACGTGGCTTCAGTGCCCCCCGCCGTCGGGCCCGAACAATTGTCCCGGAGGTGACGGTTCAAAGCAATCACCCGGCATCCGATGGTGGCTAGAATTCATCCGCGAGAAGTACGGACCCTATGTCCCCCCGCAGCCACGTCCGCAACAGAGCCGTAATTGACGAGCCACCAATACCGGCTAGGACTATATTGTCCGACCTTCGCGGTATTGGGGCTTGATATATTTGTTCGCTTCCGGGGTGTTTGTGACCGTCATATTCTTCCAGTCGAAATCCAGCTTCTTGCCAGCACGCAAAGCTACGTTGCCCATAAGCGTAAACTCAGTCAGAGGCCCTGAATAGTCGAAGTGATTGCTCGCAGCACCCTTGCCCTTGCAGGCGTCGAGCCAATCGCGGTGATGTCCCTTCACTCGGGGCAGGGTCTTGGGCGGCTTGCGATAGGCCCTCATCTTGGTCTCCGGGATGATGCGCGGCGACCTCGACCAGCCCTCGCCCAGGATCGCGCCTTTGGTGCCTATGTAGAGAATACCGTTATCACCAAGATTTCTGCTGGGCTCAAGCTCCGCGGGACGCGGCGGCATCAGTCCGCCCTCGTACCAGGTGATCCGCACCGGCGGCATACCGGCACGTGCCGGGAAATCGAAGTAGATGAGTGATGCGGCCGGGCAGGTTTCTTCAGTGACGCCGGATGAACTTGCCTCGACGCTGAAGGTAGAGCACTGCTGAAGTTTGAGTGCCCAGAAGGCCGGGTCAAGATGGTGACAGGCAAAATCGCCGATAGTCCCAGAGCCAAACTGCCACCAGGCGCGCCAGCGGACTGGTGCGTAGTCCGGATGATAAGGACGTGGAGGCACGGGCTCGAGCCAGCGCTGCCAATCGAAACCGGCAGGTACGGCAGGAGTTTCCTTGGGTCGCTCGGTGAAACTGGTCCAGCGGTCGGCACCTGTACTGGTCCATGCGTGAACATCGTGGACGTCCCCGATCGCGCCGTCCCAGATCCATTCACAGGCCAGGCGGATGTCCTCGCT
>LJTR01000246.1 GCA_001303465.1 Phycisphaerae bacterium SG8_4 | reverse complement strand
GCTCTGGCGGCCTCGATAGATTCCGGCAGCATCGGAGGCGTCGGCACTGGCCACGGCGCCCTCGTCGGTGCCGAAATAGACGTCGTGCTGCGAGGCATTGTCTCCAGCCGACCAGCTAAGAGGCAGCGCATCGCCGATCTCCACCATCGTGCCATTACCCGGATTCGGAGACCATGCGATGGAAGTGTCGCCTTTCATCACCTCCACTATCTCCTCTGCTGTCAGTGCCCTGTTATAGACGCGGGCCTCATCGACCGTACCTGTGAAGAACTGAGACGCAGCCGCGTGCCTTCCGAGCTTGAGGCTGTTGCTCTCGGAGTTTGCCGCTCCCGACGGAGCCGAATTGCTGGTAATCAGGACACCGTCTCTGTATGCGTTGAATACACTCCCATCGTAGGTCGCAGCGAGGTGATACCACCTATTGGCCTGCAACGGCGTGTACTTGGCCGCGTGCCACGTTCCGCCGACGTTCATCGCCGCCGCTCCCCGGAAGACCTCGTTGCCGTGGTTCCAGTTGAACTGGTAATTCTGCTCGCGATGAAGCGGGCCGCTCGGCGATGCGCCCGAGGGCGCCGCAGGGCTCTTTACCCAGCAGGCTATCGTCCATTCGGCTAGATTCTCAGTGTAACCGGTGTCCACATAGCTGGCGCCGTCGAATTCCAGAGCACCGCCGTCAAAGCCGGGCACCCATTGGGCATCGCCTACGAGAGTGCCGTGACGACCCTGGCCGGACCAATCGACCGCTGTGCCGCCTGCACCTTCTTCAAGTGTCCACCAGCCCATGAGATCCGGATCGGCAATCGGCACGTCGGGCAAAGTCGTAAAGCTCCAGACATCACCCTTGTGTGTGGCGGGTGGATCGAACTCGTCGACGCGCCAGTAGTAAGTCTTGTCCAATTCGAGCGTGCCGGGTGTAAAGGTTGTGGCCGCCTGGGCTGCTCCGCCGGAGGCGCTCTCTACTTCGTCGTAATTGTCGCCGAAGTACACCGTGTGCAATTTGGCGTTGAAGCCGGCTGTCCACTCCAGAGTCACGTCCGCCGGTATGAACCGCGCCTCATCGGCTGGGACAGCTTCGTACGCCTTCTTGGGAGGAATCCAGAGACTCCAAACATCGCCCTTCCACGGGCTGTTGGGATCGGCGTCATTGACCTCGTCGACGCGCCAGTAGTAAGTTGTGCCGGGCACAAGACCGTCTGGAAAAGCAAATCCGGCGAATCCGGCGATAAACATCGTTGAGCCTTGATTGCCTTGGAACGCACTGACGGCGCCGTCGTTCACGTCGTCGAAATTGTCACTCATATACACATCGTGTGAAACCGCAAGTTGTCCCGGCTGCCAGGACATGCTCACCCAGGTAGCCTCGACCATGGCACCGTCCGCTGGATTCGGACCAAAGGCAAACGGCCAAGCCTTGCCTTGTATGGCGCTGAGGATTTCGGCCTCTGACAAAATATGGTCGTACATGCGGATATCGTCAAAGGTAGCGCTCGAAAGTCTGTTACCCTCCCAGCCGCCGATCTGGCCGGCCGTAATAATCGTGGCAGGACCACTGACCGTCAAGGCGACATCCAGATTGACCTTTTTTTCCGCATCGGTGGTGAGGTAGAAATTCATCTGCCCTGTCGTACTGTCATACGTTACCGTGGAGTGATACCAGAGGCCCGTCTCTATGGGGGTCACTCCGAACTGGTCTCCGGCTCCGTTTATGGCGAACTGGACGCGGATGTCCTGCCCTGCATAATTGGTGACCATGTGATGTAGCCAGCCTGCCTGCCAGGCGTCGTTGTGCCAGATGGAGTTCCAATTCGCTATGAACGAGTCATACTTGAACCACAGGGCTACAGAGAAGGTTGGAAATGTGCCAATCTCATCGGGAACATCAACATAGGTTGAGCCATCAAAGTGCAACGCACCGCTCACCTGTCCTGGCACCCAATCTGCCGTACCGTTGATGGTTCCATCGTGGCCATTGCCGGATATGTCATGCACTACGCTGCCGGAAGTCTCATCGAATCCCCAGTGAGCGACGAGATCGGCTGAGGCATTACCTGCCATAATCAGGGCCAGAACAGAAGAAACAAGACAAATCACTTTCCCGCACATAATGATCCTCCTTCAAAAAGGTTTAGCATAGAATGACCGACAAAAGTCTTTACTCTACAATGTGTCTTCGCCTTGTTTGCTTAGGCTAATCTTCCATGAGTTGGCGCCGTCCCCTTCCTTTGGCAGTCCAAACAGACAAGCAGAACTTGCCCAGATGACCTCAAATGCTCGGACTTAACCTCAGCACGCTTGTACCACATCAGCAGCCCAACCGTCAAGAAAAATCCAGTCGGACACCATATGCGCGGCATCTCAAAACATTTGGGGCCTGTGCCGAGCAACTCAGCACAGGCCCCAATTCATAAACAAGCCGTATCACCGTTACTTGCTGCTTCAACTGGCCTCCAAGGAGCCTACCGAACGAGCCGAATGTCGTCGAAGTACATCGTACCGGCGCCGCCGGCAGCCGGGCTGTTCCTTGTTCCAATGCCAATGGTGATGGTACTGACATTGGTCAGGTCAACGCCCGCAAACGCCGTCAGGTCGATCACCCATTCGTTCCAACCGGTTATCTGCGTTGCGCTCGCGTCGTCGTGATAGACGACCGCATCGCCGAGAGCGACAAACATCCGGTCGGCTGCATTACCAGAAGCGCCACGGAACCACAGTGACAGTTTGGTGACACCTTCCGCTGTCCAGTCTTTCGGGTAAACCAGCGTCAGGGTAGCCTCGGACGTCTTGAGGTTGTTGTCGTAGAAATACGGCATCGACTGGGCGCCGCCATGAACCACGGTCTGCTCGGCGTAAGGCGGAAGGTCATTGCCAACCAGGGCGCCGTTTGTGGTGGTTCCGAAGCCGTCAATCCATTTGTCGAATATCCTGTTGCTGTTAGGGTCGGGGGGATCGATGTTATTGTAAGACTCGAAGTCGTCCACGAGAATGAAATCGGCTGTCGCAAAGCTCCAGACGAGACCCTTGATCGTTTCAGTCGGATAGACCTCATCCACACGCCAGGCGTAACTGCTATCCCAGGCAAGCCTTCCGGGATCATAGCTCTCGGCGCCAAGCGCCTTGGCGCCTGCGTACTCGGGTGAGGCCGTGGTGGCATTCTTGACGGCATCCGCATCGGTGCCGAAGTATAACTCGTGCGAAGCAGCATTGTCCGCCGGCGTCCAACTCAGCGTTGCGATCATTTGCACATCCGCAGCGCCGTTAGCCGGCTGTGGATTGCCCACGGCGCCCGGCGTCGTAAAGCTCCAGACGTCGCCTTTGTGTGTGAAGGGGGGATCGAATTCGTCGACGCGCCAGTAATACACCTTCTCTGATTCCAGCGTGCCGGGATCGTAGCTGGCGCTTCCCAAAGGAACGCCACCTGCGGCATTGTTTACGTCGTCGAAACTGGTGCCTATATAGACGGTATGCAACTTGCCGCCGAAACCAGGCGTCCATGTGAAGACCGCGTCCGGATCTACAAACTCAGCGCCGTCGGCCGGGTCGGGATTGTAAGCCGTCTTGGGCGGAATCGAGAAGCTCCAGATGTCCCCTATCCACGGACTGTTGGGATCGGCATCATTGACCTCATCGATTCGCCAGTAGTAGGTCGTCCCCGGAACAAGCCCGTCCGGATAAGCAAATCCGGCGAATCCGGCGATAAGCGTTGTCGCAGCCTGGTTGCCCCTGAAGGTGTCGGCGGTTCCGGCTTTCACGTCGTCGAAATTGTTGCCTAAGTACACATCGTGCGAAACCGCAGAATCTCCGGGCCGCCAGGCGAGATTGACCCAAGTTGCCTCGTGCATAGTACCATTGGCCGGATTAGGGCCAAGCGCGTTGGGAAATCCCGCGCCGGCACCTTCGAAGACAGCCAAGAGTTCGTCTTCCGTCAGTGCGTGGTCGTAGAGGCGAACGTCGTCCATCATGCCGTTGTACCAACCCTCGGCAAGACTGGGTTTGGTGCCGATCGTGAATTTCGTCACTCCGGTCATGGGCCTGGTCATGCCGGTGCCGCTATGCCAGAGTTCCCCATTTAGATATATCATCTGGTCGCCGGTGTCGCCGTTCTTGACAAACGCCCAATGTTGCCAGGAACCTTCGAACTCCTCGGGCGTGGCCACCTTGTTGATGCGGTCGTACCCGCCGGCCGTCGTGCCACCCGTATCGAAGTAGACGTTGCTGTTGCTCCACGGCACGTGCGCGCTCATTACTCTCGATTCGTTATTGGGAGGGTCTTGAAATGCTCCGAAGATGAAATTGGCCTGTGGCTGGAAGGCCGGGTCGCCATAGGCCCAGAACGCGAAGGTTGCCTGCATCTCGATGCTCGACCATGCGTCAGCCGGAAGATCCACATAGGCCGTGCCGTCGAAAGCCAGGGCCGCTCCAAATTTTCCGGCTTCCCAGGTCGCATTGATTATGGTCCCGTCCCGGCCGTAACCAGACGAGTCGACGGCAACCGTGCCGGAGCCGTCATCCAACTTCCACCATCCGACGAGTTCTGCATCGGCCGCACTCGTCAGAACCAAGCTGAGCATCAAAACAAAAGAAAACGAATAAGTCAGTTTCCTGGACATAATAGTCCTCCTTCAAATAATACAGTTGACGATAGCTGTTTCGCTAAACGTACTTTGGGCCTCTGTTTCGCCCAAAACAATGCTCTTCGATTTGGCGCGACCTCCTTCCTTCTCGTGTGCAACATCAAGCACATGCCCGCCGGCGGAGAAACACAAAACAAGCCACAGTTCCTTAAGTCGTGGGAAGACTTCTCACCCACAGAAATCACTGTCTACATTTGTATCATATCAGCGGCCCGGCCGTCAAGAGAAATATCGCGACCGACAAGAACAAGACAAGGTAGAAGTCAGGAGTGAAGGGACACAAGTCAAGCCCAAACAAGGCTTTATATGCACTATGAACCAGAGCCGGCCGTTGCCCAACGTCGACTTCGCTAAGCTTTTGCTCTGGGTTGACAACAAGACTGAGCCAGCAGCGCGTGCGTGCTCGCATGTGACCTGGGTGTGGGCCTGTGGATCGCCCGCTCGAGTTGCTCTATTCTCCCAGCCAGAATCTCACGCTTGAATCTCTTCAACTCAACGTCCAGTTCCAGCAATTCCTTCCTGAAGGCCTGCACATCTTTCATGGTCATCGTGTGCCCTGTGCCGGTCTTGCGTCAATCTCGACTTCTTGCCTGTGCTCTTGCCGCCGCGATTAGCAGAGCCAGCGACAAAATGGCTAACCCCAACAGAGCGCACTGCCCCCACCGCTCATGATGCCAACCCAACAAGCACTCCGCGAATCTGCGTGTGATGCCCAGTATGCTCATCTCTTTTCACCTCCAAATCTGAAGCTAAACTTCCAGCCCATTTGCCTGCGGCTGCCTCCGTAAGACCTCATGCGAGGTTAATGCACTTGGCAATCGGACGGCGCTGCGGTTGAAGATAAGAAGTGACAGGAGAATTGTCTTTCTCATTTGGCGTTCCCTCGCTGCACAATTCGGCCTCCAACCCGGGACTTTTCACCCTTAAACCCTTGCTGCCTTTGCACTTGTGAGCCAGCACCGTTCAAAGTGGAAGGAATCCCCATACCAGAGAGAAAGGAAGCCTTCTCACCACGTCTCCTTAAGATTTTGCCACATCAATCACGAACAAGTGCCATCACTCATACAGGATGTAACGTCCTTCTCAACAATTGTCAAACATTTTCCGCTGAACGCGGGGTGCATTGATTGGGTTTCTTTCTCGCTGCGATAGCATGTGCTGATCACGAAAACCTGACTTCTCCCAAATTGCAGCATTCCGCAGGTTTTTGTGACAAATCGCAGTAGAAAGAGGTTTCTGGATGGATTCATTGTAACCTCCCAGTGCGTTTCCTTCAGGAACAGGTGAGTGATACCTAATTTGGAGATTGAGTCATGAACACCTGCAAAACTGGACAAGACGTTCTCGAAGGAAAGAGGATTCACTTTTTGGATAACTTAAGGACTTTTGTGATCTTCTTAGTGGTTGTGATTCATGCCGGCGGCGTTTATGAAAGCAGCGGCACATGGGCTTCTTTCTGGATTGTTGACGACCCTTCCACCAACAATCTGTCCGGCCTTCTGTTCCTGATTTTAGACATTTTCACGATGCCGACCCTATTCTTCATCTCAGGGTTTTTTGCCCCATTATCTCTGGATAACAAGAACGGGTGGGCGTTCCTGGGATCCAAGTTTAAGAGACTGATGATTCCCTGGACTGTCGCCGCATTGACATTAATTCCACTTTACAAAGTCATATTCCTGCACTCTCGAAATCTGCCTCAAGAAAACTGGACGACCTACTTTCACTGGAGCAATGGGATTTGGAGTCAGAACTGGCTATGGTTTCTACCTGTGCTGTTCTTGTTCAACGTCCTCTATCTGATTGTCTTAAAATCAAGGATCGGGATCCCGAACATCTCACTAAAGGGCGCTATCTTCGCCACCTTCTTAATTGGATTTGTTTATAGCGCCGGCATGGATATTCTCGGTCTTCGCGGCTGGACAAAGATCGTATTGCTCGACTTTCAAAATGAAAGACTGTTGATTTATTTCACGGCCTTCCTGCTTGGGGCTCTGTGCTTTCGCCGCAGAGTATTTGATACGAAGCCTGAAGGCAAGATGCTCTACCATGTCGTGAACTCGGTCGCCTGGATTCCGGTCACTGTCTACATCTTCTTTCTGCTCTATCCTTGGTTCAAGCCGGGCAACTTCATTGTCTCGGAGTTCATCCACAAATTGACCCTCTGGTTCAGCTTCCATCTTTCATTGTTCTGTCTCTTGTACGGGATGATTGAAACCTTCCGACGTTATCTGGACAGACGAGGCAGCCTCACAGATGAGTTGAACAGCAATTCTTATTATGTTTACATCGTTCACGTAGTCGTTATGGGCGGCTTAGCACTACTGTTGCTCAACTCAAGCATGCCATCGCTCCTGAAGCATCTGTCTTTGACGGTATTGACTTTTGGTGTGAGCAACTTGATCATCTCTTCATGCAGAAAGTGCATCAATTGCAGAATAATGAATGTCAGAATGGCCGAATCGAAAACGAAAACGATAACAGCGGCGACGCTGATCGTCACACTTCTCACTGTCGCTGGCTGCCGAAAGCAGGAGAGCTCAGACAGAGAGGAAATGCCGCCGGGTGTAAG
>LJTR01000245.1 GCA_001303465.1 Phycisphaerae bacterium SG8_4 | reverse complement strand
CTTGGTCTCCAGCAGCTCGACCTCGGCACGCGTGCAATAGGCGCTGACGCCGAAGTTCAGGACCTCGGTCGATCCGTCGGCGTAGAGAGCTTCGAGCTGGCGAGAAATGGTTTGCGATTCGCTGAGGCCATAGCCCTCGACCACCGAATCTCCGAGCAGCAGGACCCGTCTGACGCCGTCGGACTTTTCGAGCTTGCGCTCTTTGTCGCGTTGCCCGTGCGAGTTTGTTCGCTCGTAGCTCTGAATGAAGTCCGGATTGTCACTTCGGCAGTTTGCCTTCAGCTCGAAGCCCAGGATCGGATTCGTCGAGCGCTTGTAGATGCAGTCATAGGAATCAAGCTGGATCGGCTTGATGTCGGGTGCCCGACGGAGGACTCGAACTATTGCCTCACTCGCGAGCAGCGCCAGCACTGTGGCGCAAAGCGCCACCGCCGGGCCAGCCAGCCGGCGGAGAAACGCTCGCGACCGTTGTTTCGATTGCATCGTGCCTGTGCCCCGGTTATCTGCTCCATTGTCTCGTCGGTCTTGCTCAGAAGCATCTCTGGTGTCCACCGACGGGCGCGATTGTAGCACGAGCCGTTGCGGCGTGCAACTCGTCCCAGACGGGGTGAACCACTGACAGGCAGTGAGATTGCTTCACCTGCTTTCGCGGGGACAGGCTTGCCATGCTCGGCGCGATGGAAGAAGGGTGTTATGGCGCGATTTCTTCGTGTTTCGCGCATTTGCGTCTGATGTAGTCCGAAAGAAGTGCCGATGCATAACTCTGAAAATCTTCTTGACCGGAAAATGGCCAATTTGGTACAAATAGACAAAGGTTAGGTTTGAGGTCTCACGGAAAATACTGTGCGTTGTTAAGCGGTAAGTCGGTGCGAAGTCCTAATCATTATCGGTCTTTGCAAGCCGACTCGGATCTTTATTTCAGAAGGAGGTCTGTTATGCGCAAGAGATTGATTTGTATCATTGTTGTGTTGGCTCTGGCCAGCTATGCCGGGGCTCAGATCGACCCGGCGGCTGTTACGGATGGTCATGTCTACTTGTTTGACAATGTCAGCGGCAATGTGCCAGATGATTCGGCCAATAGCAACGCGGGCAATCTCATTGGAAGCCCCCAAGTCGTGGATGGCCTCAAAGGCAGGGCGTTGCAGTTCAACGGGACCAGCGATGGCGTTCATCTTCCGGACTCGGCTATGATCGGCAATACAGGTACTCATCAGAATCGTACGGTGATTGCAATTTTCAATTGTGCCGATGTGTCTAAATCGGATAAACAGGTGGTGTATGAAGAAGGAGGTTACACCCGTGGACTTACCATCTACGTGCATGACGGCCTGGTCTATGGCGCGGGATGGAACAAGGGGGGCGACTATAACCCGGAATGGAGTCCCGGTGCCTTTATCTCGGCCCCGATCGGCTCCAATGAATGGCATGCGGTTGCCATAGTCATCCGAGAAGGCGCCGCCGCCCAGGAGGATGACAAGTTTGAGATGTGGATGGACGGAGTGCTGATCGGTAAGGGTCCCGGCGGTGAATTGAGGGGTCACTCCAATGACAACGGCATCGGTTATGCCAAAGAAAATGTGGTATTTCATGACGGTAATGGAAGTGCCGATGGCCATTACTTCGAAGGCATGGTTGACGAGATTTGGATTCTGAATGTCGCCCTCACAGAAAGTGAGTTGGGTGGTTTTGCCGGCAAGGTATGGCCTTTCGCCGCCGGCCCGACCCCGGCCGATGGAGAAATCTTTGAGGCCACATGGGCGAACCTTGCCTGGAGAGCCGGGGGCTTTGCGGTCTCGCACGATGTGTACTTCGGGACGAGCTTCGACGATGTCAACAGCGGCACCGAGGGGGCCTTTGTGGGTAATACGGCGTCCGATTTCCAGATAGTGGGCTTTCCGGGTTTCCCGGTCGCCGAAGGGCTTGCGCCCGGCACAACGTATTACTGGCGCGTCGATGCAATCAACGACGCCAATTCGGACAGCCCCTGGAAGGGCGACGTCTGGAGCTTCACGGTTCCATCGTTGACAGCCTATAACGCCAACCCGCCGGACGGAATGAGGTTCGTGGATTCGGATCTGACCCTAACCTGGGCGGGAGGCTTCGGCGCAAAGTTCCACAACGTCTATTTCGGCGACAATTTCGAGGAGGTAAACAGTGCGACCGGTGCTTTGCCGCTGGCGGAGCCGTTCTATGCCCCGGGAATGCTCGAATTGGACAGGACTTACTATTGGCGAGTCGATGAGTTTGACGGCGCGGCAACTATCAAAGGCGATGTCTGGAGTTTCACGACCGTCCCGCCCATACCCCTTACGGCAGACCCTGATCTGGTCGCCTGGTGGAAGCTTGACGAAGGTATGGGCGACAGAGCCCTTGATTGGTCCGGGCATGGCAACCACCTCACACTGGTCGACACATCCTGGTCCGAGCCGGGCCGACATGGAGATGCCGGCCTCGAGATGAAAAGCGGCCACGGGGTGATTCAGAACCTCACCTACGCCGATGGGAGTTTGACTGAGGTCACTGTGTGTGCATGGATCCGCACAGATACCTGGGGTGACCAATACATAGTCTCCTTCGATCGGGACAATTACTTCCGTTTGGAGATCAACGGCAGCGGCGCCGGCACAGGTCAGGTCGGGTGGGATGTGATGACCAGTTCCGGTCAGGTCGACTACGGCAGCGTTACTCGCGTCGATGACGGGGTCTGGCACCACGTTTGCGGTGTGTTTGACAGGGGGCGGATGACGATCTATATCGACGGCCTTGCCGAACCTTCGACCACCGGAGGCGCTACCTTCGGGACCGGCAATTCCCGCCCCGGCATCATAGGCGGTAATTCCGAATCAGGGGGTTACAATGGCGGTTCTCCCGTCCAGTACGTTGACGACATACAGATCTACGCGAGAGCTCTTACGCAGGCAGAGATTGCTATGGTTATGCGAGGCGATCCGAGGTATGCCTGGTCGCCGAGCCCGCCCAACGGTTCACTGACGGGGATCAACGTGGCCGGCGCGCTGACCTGGTCTGCCGGCGACGGAGCATCTGAGCACGACGTCTACTTCGGCACTGATCAGGCGGCAGTAATCCGTGCCGACGTTTCCGATACGGCCGGTCTCTATAAGGGCCGTCAAAGCGCCGCTTCTTATGCACCTGCCGGGGTCACAGAGAACAGCGGGCCTTACTACTGGCGGATCGACGAGGTGGCAGGTGACGGCTCGATCGTCAAAGGCAGCGTCTGGAGCTTTTCCGTGGGTGACTACGTCCTCATCGAAGATTTCGAGTCCTACAACGACATTCCCACAGGTGAGCCAGGCAGTAACCTGGTGTATCTCGCCTGGGTGGACGGATTCGACAATCCGGCTGCGAACGGATCGACGATGGGATATGTCACCGGAGCATCTATGGAGACGACAAACATTCATGGCGGCGCCAAGTCCGTGCCGTTTCAGTATAACAATAGCACGGCAAATGTCTCTGAGGTCGTGCATACCTTTACGCCCGCACAGAACTGGACCGAGCACGGTGCCCAGGCTCTGTCGCTGTGGTTCTTTGGCAGCGCCAACAACATTCCAGGACAGTTGCATATCAAGGTTAACGGCGTCAAGGTCTCTTACGACAGAGAGGCCTCCAATCTGAGCCTACCAGTATGGCAACCATGGAATATTGACCTGGCGTCGATCGGGGTGAACTTGCAGAATGTCACCAGCATGGCCATTGGTGTGGAAGGGGCTTCAGCCACGGGTACGTTGCTCCTGGACGATATCAGGCTGTATCCATACGCGAGTGAGCTTATCACTCCGGTTCAGCCCGATCCTGCGGGTCTGTATAGCCACTGGGAGTTCGACGAAGGGGCCGGCACCATTGCTCAGGACAGCAGCGGCAGCGGCCACGATGGGATTCTCTACGGAGATCCACTGTGGGTGCTCGGCCACTCCGGACAGGCTCTGGACTTCGACGGTACCGATGACTATGCTGAATATGATCTGGGTGCTGACCAGACGTGGACAGCGTATAGCGTCAGCGTTTGGGCCAAGGCCGATGCCTTGGCGCTGGCCCAGTACAAGAGTGTCTTCAGCAGCCACACGCCCAACAACCTGGGTTTTCAAATGGATGTGGACGGTACTGATCCGGGCAGTTATCGATACAGTGGCGTCGGAACTGGTACGCACCTGTATGGACCGCTGACCACGGATTGGGTTCATTTGGCGACCACGTGTGACGGAACGAGCACGGTCCTCTACTACGACGGCCATTCGGCGACGACAATCGACGGCGCCAATCTGGTCTTTAACAGGATCGGCGTCGGCCTGAACCGAAATGGAGACAACTTGTATGAGGGTATCATTGACGAATTTCGGATCTACGACCGGGTGTTGTCACCAGAGGAGATTGCGGGGCTGGCTGATGTGACGCAACCGTTTGACAAGCCGTTTTAGGGCAAACCAGAACGGCGTGGCCCGTGCCAGCCGTTGATTACATCGGGTCTTGTTAGGATTCGGGGCCTGTACCGAATGCTTCCGGTACAGGCCCCGTCTCTATCTTCCGATACAGTATCAGGAAAATTCTCTTGACTGGAGAATGGCCAATTTGGTACTAATATAGGCGGTGAAGTTCGCGGTTGCCTATGAACTGCTCTGAATTGGAAGAGGTGAACCCGAGTGAAGGTGAAGTCATTATCGGTTGTCCCAACATAACTTGATTCTCACTTTGAGAAGGAGGACTGTCATGTGTAAGAGATTAATTTGTGTAGCCTCATTTCTTATCGTCCTGGCGCTGGCCGGCAACGCCGCTGCTCAGCTCGATCCGGCGGCTGTTGACACAGGTCATGTATACCTGTTTGAAGACGTCAGCGGCGGTCAAGTGCAGGATGATTCGGCGAATAGCCTCACGGCTACCATAGTGGGTGACCCACAAGTAGTCGACGGCATAAGGGGCAAAGCGCTACAGTTCGATGGAGTCGATGATGGAATTGACATTCCGGATTCTGATTTTATCAATGTGAACGCTGGGCCTTTTCCCAATCGTACTGTAGTTGCCATGTTCAAATGCGATGATGTTGACAAGCCGGGCAAACAGACAGTATTCGAGGAAGGCGGAACCACGCGTGGGCTTACCATATATGTCAGTGAGGGGTTAGTCTACGGCGCCGCGTGGAACCGAGCAGAATACAACTGGGACGGTGCGTGGCTCACTGCTCCCGTCGAATCCGGCAATTGGTATGGCGTTGCCATAGTAATCAGAGACGGTGCCGAAGCAGTGGAGGATGACAAGTTTGAAATGTGGGTGAACGGGCAGTTAGTGGCTAAGGCTCCGGGCGGCCACATGCACAATCACGGGAATGATGGTGGGATAGGGTATACAAACGAGAACAACGTATTTCACGATGGCAATGCTTCTCCTGCCGATGGTCACTATTTCGCAGGAGCAATCGATGAGATTTGGATTTTGAATGTTGCACTTACACAAGTCGAGTTGGGTGGTTTTGCGGGTAAGGTATGGCCTTTCGCTTTTGGCCCGTCTCCGGCCGACGGTGGCTTCCTTGATGGCACATGGGGGAACATTCTCTGGACGCCGGGAGGTTTTGCGGTCTCGCACGATGTGTATGTGGGTGAGAATTTCGATGATGTCAACAACGGCACTGGCGATACGTTCGTGGGCAATCAATCCACGACGGAACTCATTGTCGGCTTCCCCGGATTTCCTTTTCCGGAAGGGCTTGTCCCCGGTACGACCTACTACTGGCGGATAGATGAAGTCAACGAGACCGAGCCAAACAGCCCCTGGAAAGGCGACGTCTGGAGCTTCTCGGTTCCGCCGAGGACAGCTTATGGCCCCGTCCCGGCTGACGGCGCCGAGTCTGTGGCCGTAGATGAGCAGCTTACCTGGACGCCGGGCTTTGAGGCGAAATTGCACACCGTCTATTTCGGAGACAACTTTGACGATGTCAGCAATGCTGCCGGCGGTCCTCTTCTGGGAGATCCCTTCTTCGCTCCTCCCGGCCCGCTGGAACTGGCCAAGACCTACTACTGGCGCGTTGACGAATTTGATCCTCCGAACACGCACAAAGGCGAGGTCTGGAGCTTCACCACAGAGGGCACGGCGGCCGATCCGGACCCGGCCAAGGGTGCGGTGGGTGTGTCTCCGACGCCTCTTCTTAAATGGGCTGCGGCAAGTCTTGCCGCTTCGCACGAGGTGTACCTGGGAATGGATGCGGATGCCGTTGCAGGTGCCGGCAAAACTTCGCCCGAGTACAAGGCGACCAATGCACTCGGCGAGGAGACTTATGACGCCGGCAGACTTGAACTGGAGACGACCTACTACTGGCGCGTCGATGAAGTCAACAGCACCAATCCAGGCAGTCCGTGGACCGGCAATGTCTGGAGCTTCACGACAGGCGATTTCCTTGTCGTCGATGATTTTGAGTCCTACGATGATATTGATCCACTCCCGGGCCAACCCGGTATCAACAGGATATTCGACAAGTGGATTGACGGCTTTGGAACCTTGAACAATGGCGCTCTGGTCGGCAATTCCCTCCCGCCCTATGCCGAGCAGACTATCGTTCACGGTGGTGACCAGTCCATGAACTATGCTTACGACAACCTCGGAAAAACCTCAGAGGCAACTCTGACGCTGGTGTATCCGCGTGACTGGACCGAAGAAAGCGTTACGAAGCTGTCACTGTGGTTCCGCGGCGCTTCGGGTAACGCGGCCGATCGGATGTTTGTCGCCCTGGGTAATGCGGTGGTCTATCACGACGACCCGGCCGCAACTCAGCTTTCCGGATGGAACGAGTGGGTCATCGACCTGACGGCGTTTGCCGGCGTGAACCTCACCAATGTCAACTCGATTACTATTGGCATTGGCACCAGGGGCACCCTGGCCGCCGGTGGAACAGGAACGATGTACTTCGACGACATTCGGCTCATTCGGTAGTCTACATAGAACCGCAGCCGGCCGAACCGGCAGTTAATGTGTGACAACTCGGGGTTTATGCCGATCCGTTCGGTATAGGCCCCTTGTTTTTTGTCGATATACTGTCATGAAGACTCTCTTGGCACAGGGATAGCCAATTTGGTAGAAATGAATATGGTGAAGCATGTGGTTGAATATGGATTATCCTGTCCATGAAAGGAGCAAGTCCGAGTGAATGTCCAATTTTATCGGTCGTTTTTTATCGGTCGTTCCGAGGCGAAAAATCGACGTTTTTCATACTTCTTCAATTCCTACAGGAGGACTCTGTCATGTGTAAGAGATCGATTTGTCCAACCTCATTTCTTGTGCTGCTGGTTCTGGCTGGTAATGTCGCGGCCCAGCTCGATCCGGCTGCTGTCTCCAACGGTCACGTCTACCTGTTCGAGAATGTCGTCAGCGACGTGCCGGATGATTCGGCCAACAGCCACACGGCCAATCTTGTTGGAAGCCCACAGGTCGTGAACGGCCTCAAAGGCAAGGCGTTGCAGTTTAACGGGACCGGTGACGGCGTTCACATCCCGGATGCAACGATGATCAACCTCAGCACCAACCAGGATCGCACGGTGATTGCAATATTCAACTGTGCCGACGTGGACAAATCCGAGAAACAGGTGGTTTATGACGAAGGCGGCACTACCCGCGGGTTGACCATATACGTCCATGAAGGTCTGGTCTATGGCGGAGGATGGAACCTGAGTGATTATACGCCGGAATGGACGGGTACGTTTATCTCTGCGCCGGTCA
>LJTR01000244.1 GCA_001303465.1 Phycisphaerae bacterium SG8_4 | reverse complement strand
GGGGAAGTTCGGTGGTCAGATTCCACGGTCCTTGCAGCGTGTCTCCTGGCCGCGCCCTCGTTGTGACCGTCTCCTGCGAGCCCATCTTCTCTGCGCCGGGTACATTCATACTACCACTTCTCTGTGCTTCGAGAAGACGCAGCGATTCGACGCGCTGCCTTGCGTATCTCACACGAGGATCCCGCGGATTGGTCCTGATAAACTCCTCGTATGCTTCAATAGTGTCCGCCTGCCTCGCCCTGCCGTAGGGCGTCAATTCCTTGGCACAGCCGGCCAGGACAAGACAAATGCCGATAACAACAATCCCAAAGCCACTTCGCAACATAGGCTCCACCCTGCAATCTTCGAGACTTCTGCCACATCTGAATCCTATGAGCACCTCGCAATGCTTTTCCACAAGCTCGATCATGAAATTCTTCCCGTAAATGGAGGAAGTATAGGCGATGCTCCTGCTCGTGTCAAATCAAAACCGTGCGCGATCGCAAGGTTCAGTCACTCCGAGTCGCCAGATTCTGTGGCTCGATCCGCGGGCTGTGTGCGCCGCAACTGTCTGTACCAGCCTGCCCGTCCTGCTCGGTCTTGGGTGATTTCGCATTCAGATCCGGGTAAAAACCGAACTGGCGCAACAACTCAAGCTTCGCAAGGACGTTGCTCTCGAGCTCTATGTGGAAGAAACCCGGGAAGATATCGGGATTTTGCTCGATCAGCTCGAAGTAGTCCCGGTGGGCTTCCGGGATCTCGATCGCCCCGCCATGACAAACTTCGTGCCCCGTAAAGACAAACTCAGGGAGCAGGTAGGGACAAAACTGCAACTGCGCGCGTCCCGACCACTCGCGGTAAATCTCAGTCTGCGGAAGAAGACAGAGCAGGCTTGGCAAAATCCTGGCGCCCATCATGCGAAGCGAAATCATCTGAAAGAGCGTCTGGTTGAAATCCTCAATCGTCTCGAACGGAAAACCCCACACGTAGAATGCATCCACCCGCGGGAACATCTCGATCGCCGCCGGGACAACATCCAACACATCCGAGCAGGTAAAGCCCTTCTTGATCTGCGACAGGATCTTGTCGGATCCCGACTCAATGCCGAAACGCAATTCGATACAACCCGAATCAGCCAGAGCACTCATCATTTCCCGATCGACTAGGTTCACCCGGCCGAACGCCTTGAATTCAACGGCCAGGTCCTCTCGCTGAAGCTCTCTGCAGAAATCCATGACCTGCTTCTTGCCGGATACGAAAAACTCGTCCTGAAAGAGAAACAGATCGACACCCGCGCGCCTGTTGAGGACTTTCATCTCCTCGACGATGTTTTGCGGACTGCGTGAGTAGCTCTCCAGATTCCACACTGGAGCAACTGAGCAGAAAGTGCATTGATAGGGGCACCCCCTACTTGTCATCATCCCGAAACCTGCATAGAGACCGAGGTCGATCTTCTCGAAGGCGGGAAACGGTATAGTGTCGAGATCTTGTATCCTATCACGATCCGGATTGTGGACCACCGAACCGTTGGACCTGAACGACAATCCCTTAACCTGCGAAAGATTGCCATCGTTCGCAAGCATACGCAAGAGTTCGGGCCCGGTTCGCTCGGCTTCGCCCCGGCAGACAATGTCAATCCAGCCAAAGCGCTTTAGAATCTGATCTTCGACGGACTTGGAACCCACCCCGCCCAGGATCAGCGTCCGGTCGGGATATTCTGCTCGCAACTCTTTGAGCGCCAGCATGGTGAACGGCAGAAGATTCGCCATACAGGACAGGCCTATCACTGGCGCGGGCTCCTTCACGAATTCAAGGAAGACCTTCATATCAAACGGATCGTCGGCCCCACACAGCTGATAATCTCTGAAGTCAACCTCGAATCCGGCATCCTCCAGCACCCTCGTCAGATAAAGAAGCCCCAACGGCACATGAAGCTCCCTGTCCGTCTGTTCGCCGTAACGAATGTACAGCATGTTCAAATTGACCAGCGTAATGTCAGCCATCTCGAGCCACTTTCTCTAATTCCCCTGATCACCCTCGCTAGCCTCTGAAGTAGGTTCAGCTTCATTCGGGTCATTAGCATCTTCAGCATCACTGGAGCGTTCCATCTGCATTTTGCGAACGCGTTCGGGAGAGATTCCAAAACTCGCTCTGTGCCCCAGGCCGGGCATCATTACCGCGACAAAAGCCCCGCCGATCACCACGGCAAGCATGAGCTTCCCAGCAGTTCCCAAGAATACCGCACGATGCTCGGGCTTTACTGTCGTGTTGTCGATGATTGTCTCCAACTGCTCGACCGGGATTGCTCCGCTCGGCATCAGTCAACTGGAGATCTATCTCTCGCGACGCCTCGGCTCGTTTTTCGAGCAGCAGCCTGCGAAATTCCGGATCGACCGATGCTTTCTTAACGAGCACTTCAATTGAGCGCGGTATGACAGCCATGTAGGCATCTTCTAAAGATAATGTCGCTATTAACCCGGATCGGATTCTTGCTCAACACCCTCCGAAGCAGACTCGGCTTCATTTGGATCGTTGGCGTCTTCAAGTGCTTTCAACGACTCCTGATGCCTACGAAGAAGACGTTCGCGCTGTTCCGGAGTAAGCGTGTGGCCTAGGCTCGGCGTCATTACGGACACAAAAGCCACGCCTATCAACGCGGCAAGCATGAGCTTCCCGACCCCGTCCAGAAATACCGCCCGATGTTCGGGCTTTACGTTGGTATTGGCGATGATCTTGTCTAACTGCTCGGCCGGTATGCTCGACAGCATGTTCCGCTCGGCATCTGTCAATTCGAGGTCTATCTGGCGCGCCGCCTCGCCCCGCTTTTCGAGCAACAACCGGCGAAACTCCGGATCGATCGACGCCTTCTTGACGAGGACCTCAACTCCACGCGGTATCTCGCCCACCCGCGTACCCGAGCCCGGAGGACGCCCCCCGACGATGGTTGTGAAAACTGCTTCTCTTTCTTTGGGCTGCTCAGATTTCTCGTCACGACTCATTTGCGTCGCCCTCTCAGACAACCCTTGTCACATTCGACTCACATCGCTCACAGGGCCATTATACACGAGTGCATCGTCAATTGCAATCTCCTGCCAGTGACTCTTGCGTCCGCAGCATTTCGCTGAAAAGATCATGCTCGGGCCATACTGTCACGGACTTGACCGCTTTCGAGAGCAGTGGGTCGATCTCGGAGAAACCGTCCCCCCTTTTGTTGAACAGGACGACACAATTCACACCGCTGGACCAGCGCGCCATGAAGGTGTACGTTCCGGGCAGGCTGCCGTTGTGCCAGGTGTTGCGCCGGCCACTGCCGAAATCTCTGACGCTCCATCCACAGGCGTAGTATCCGTCACCTCGCTTGTACTTATCAGGAGCAATCGTCTCAGGCAGCGAGAACATCTTGGCGATAGACTCTGCCGAGAGGACCGGACAGTCACGAGGCTCGTCAAACGCCGCGGCGAATCGCGCCAGCTCCGGCGCAGACGCCAGCCATCCCCCGTGCGAATCCATGTTCTCCAGGTTGAATGAGCCGTATGCCGAGCCGCGTTTCGATTCATACGTCACTTCGCCCGGCATTCGGTCCTCGAGCTTAGAATGACCCAGTTTCATGCCGGTGATTCCAAGCGGCCACAGAACCTCTTTCTTGACGTAGTCGTCGTAGGCCACCCCGCTCTTGCGCTCGATCACGCGCCCCAGCAGGCAATATCCATAATTGCTGTATGCATACTTGGTCCCGGGCTTGTACTGCAGCGGCTGACCATTCATGAAAGTTATGATGTCCGCCTGGGAGATCGGCTGCGGAACGCCAAGAGTCCGGCTTATTCGTTTGTCCTGGAACATCGGATCGAACGCTTCGTCCCGATCCCAGCCGCCGAGATGCTGGAGCAGATGCAGGATTGTCACTTCCTGCAGGTTGGGATCGGGATGCTGCCCGTCGGGACACCCGAACTGCAATACGTCAACAACTTTCTCGTCCAGCCTGAGTTCTCCGTCCTCGACGAGTTTCAAAACCGCTGCCGACGTCACCGGCTTGGACAGGCTCGCAATCCGAAATAGCGCATCAGGCTCGGTCGCCGGTGAGCCTTCCCTCGTCCAACTGTAACCTCGGGCAAAGACAAGACTGCCGTTGTACGTTACCGCCAGGGCAGACGCCGACACATTCCGCGAGACCATGAAATCCCGCATGGTCTGATCGAACAAAGACAGCTCGGGAACTGCCGGGCCCGTTTCGCACCATACTCGTGGTCCTCTCAGGTTTGAACAACCTGCCACCATGGCGCACAGGACAAGTGGCACGATGAAAATTTCGCTGTGAAGTCTCATCACTCGCGACGTCCTGTACGCACGTATTCTCTCCGGATTAACAACGGATGTCACTCTCTTTAGAATGTATTCTTCTACAAGCTCGATAATTGATATCTCCATTAGTCGCCGATGCATTTTAACTGACGACACAATCAGGTCAAGCAAACATTGCGCAGCGCAGCAGATGATCTGTGCGAATGGGGCTTGATTTCTCGCTTTGATGGCGTAACATGCCGGAATGAAAATTCTCGCGCTGGAGCCATATTACGGCGGCAGTCACAAGGCCTTTATTGACGGACTGTCGAAGGCAAGCAGGCACAACTGGACGCTGCTGACACTGCCTGCGCACAAATGGAAATGGCGCATGCGCCACTCGGCCATAACATTTGCCGCTCAGGCAGCGGCTCTGCCGCCGGAGACCAGAGACTTTGACTTGCTTCTCTGTAGTGACATGCTGAACCTTGCCGAGTTTATTGGCCTTTCCGCCGTTGAAATCGCCCGGCTGCCGAAGGTGGTCTATTTCCACGAGAACCAACTGACTTACCCGGTCCGCTTCGAGAGCGAACGTGACTGTCATTTCGCAATGACCAACTTGACAAGCGCGCTGGCGGCTGATGCGGTCTGGTTCAACTCACAGTTTCACGCCGACTCGTTTCTCGGCGCGCTGCCGAAGCTCCTCAAATCCATGCCAGACCACCAGCCTCTCGAAGTGACTGAAAAGATACGGGCCAAATCCTCAGTTCACTCACCGGCAATATCGGACTTCTCGGCCCGCCAGAAAAGGGAGCCGGGCCCTCTTCGCATCCTTTGGGCCGCCCGTTGGGAGCACGACAAGAATCCGGAGGATTTCTTCGAGGCGCTTGAGATTCTCAAGGCCAAAGACATCCCTTTTAGAGTCAGCGTAGTCGGCCAGAGTTTCCAAAATACACCGGAAGTCTTCGATCGGGCACGCTGTAACTTCACCGAACACATTGATCTTTGGGGTTATCAGCAGAATCGCGATGACTACGTTCAGGCCTTGTGCAGGGCCGACGTCATTGTCTCGACTGCGAACCACGAATTCTTCGGCATTGGAGTTCTCGAAGGTATCGCCGCGGGTGCGTATCCGCTCGTACCTGAGCGCCTCTGCTACCCCGAGATACTCGGCCTCGGGAAAACCGAAGGAGCAGAGCAGTTCTTCTATGACGGCTCGGTCAGCAATCTTGCCGCCAAACTCAGCCGGCTAGCAAGCCGCGTCGACAAAGACGCCCTCTGGCCTGCGACAATCACTCCAGGGATTCTCACCGACCATCTGAAATGGGATAATCTCGCGACGCTACATGACGAGGCTCTTGAACAACTGGGCCCACGGGCAAGCCAGCACCAGCGCTGACATTCAATCAAACCACTCCCCTTGGCCCAGGCACCGCACAGTACGCGCACAATATCGGCCGCCATCAGCGGCAGATTAGGCAGCCCGCCACGGTAGCCTGCAGACACTTGCGGCGCAACGCCTGGCTGGCGCGCGATCTCTTCGTTACCTGCCCTGCCAACGCATTTATATCGCCAACCAACTGATCGCTGAAACGGCCAAAATCGGTCTCAATGGTCGCAATCAAAAACGCCGGGTGAGTATAATCGCCCCTCTCTATCGACCTGCGAACTCTTTCTACCTTCTTCCAGTCCATACCCAATCACATCCGGCCCCCGACATAGTTTCAATCATTTGTGTCGGCTATTTATCGGACGTATCTTTAGCCAAACTCGGCGAATCTACCAGCCAATTGGCCAACTGGGAAGTTGAATCTCTGGTAAATGCTTTTCACACAGAGACTTATCTCGGACCGCGTGCCTGGAAATTCAGAGAATTATCAACAGAACAAGCTGGGTTCCTTTGAAAGCACGCCACATGCGGCCAGACGAGGCAAACTGTCGAACTGACGCCTTTAGAGCCGGCGCAATACGCATTTTTAGCGTGCAAATCAAGTCCTTCCTGGACAAGCTACGCCGAGATCTTTTCTTCCTTCAAATTGGGCGAAGATACACCGCAATGCTCGCCTCGGGGCAGTTTTGCTCGACGAACAAGTGCTCCTCCGCAGGCAGAAAGTCTGATCGTCCCCGCCGCCGCAGACGATTGCAGCGTCATTCTGTCTTCTGTGCCTTGCATGCCGCTTGGGGGCCCCTGGGCTGGGCCCAGGACAGGTTTGGCAGCAGTCAAAGTCTTGGTAGACTGCTCCACGTCGCCCGAAATGACGCGGCCTGGCCGCCGCAACCGGCGACGCCGCCAAATTGCGAACATCCTTGCCGGACCAGGCGTATCGTGGGGGGCTGATAAGAAAAATTGAAAAAAAACTAAAAAAGGTGTTGACGGGTTGTGTATGTTGCGGTAAGTTGCAGGTCTTGGTGTGGGCTTAGACGTGCATCAGGTAATTTAGAAGGGAATAAGGTTAGGGTTTTGAAAGAGATTTTGAAGACGTTTATGTTGCTTTGAACTGCTTTCGGACAGTCCTCGACGTCCGGTTTGTGAGCCGCTGGCAGTTTTTAGCAGCGGTTTTTTTGTTGCTCTTTTTTAAGTATATAGTTACAACGGCGAGCCGAATTGGATTGTCGCTTTACGATTGCCAATTTGCGATTTCTCGTTTAGAATCGTCAATCGAAAATCGGAAACCGAAAATTGCGTTGGGCTCGTAGCTCAGCTGGCTAGAGCGCACGCCTGATAAGCGTGAGGTCGGTAGTTCGAGTCTACCCGGGCCCACTTCCTTTGGCTGATCGCCAAAGGAAATCCTAAGCTCGAAATCCTAAATTCGAAACAAATTCGAATGACCTAAACTCAAATGCTCTGAACAGAGTTTCGAATTTTGGACATTTGGATTTTGAAGTTTTTTAGGATTTCGGATTTAGTGCTTGGGGTTTCCCGCGAAGCGGGCTTGGGGACGTATTCCCGCGAAGCGGGCTTGGGGACGTAGCTCAACTGGGAGAGCGCCGGCTTTGCAAGCCGGAGGTTGTCGGTTCGAGCCCGATCGTCTCCATTGAGTTGTGACTCGTTGTTCGTGATTTGTGAATTGTTTTGGAGATACGAGCAACGAGATATGAAATACAAGTGTGTTCTTTTACAAGTTAATATGCAGAAGCGTGGGATTACAATTCGAATGTAGTCCGAACAAGCTTTTTCGCTCTTCGAGCGAAGAGCTTGTAGATATGAGCGCGCAAATAGGCGAATTAAAGATCTGTTCATTGATATGGTCAAGTTACTAAGGGTGTATGGGGGATGTCTAGGCGTCGAGAGGCGATGAAGGACGTGGCAGGCTGCGATAAGCCCGGGGCAGGAGCCGAGCATCCGTTAATCCCGGGATTTCCGAATGGGGCAACCTGGCGTCACTGGGTAACCAGATGGCGTCATCTGCGGCTGAATGCATAGGCCGTGTGAAGCTAACGCAGGGAACTGAAACATCTAAGTACCTGCAGGAAAGGAAATCAACCGAGACTCCGTCAGTAGCGGCGAGCGAAAGCGGATCTAGCCCAAACCAGAGAGCTTGCTCTCTGGGGTTGTGGGCGCCGACGCAAGTTGAGGAATGGCTAGTAAAACGTTCTGGAAAGTCCGACCATAGAAGGTGATAGTCCTGTATACGAAAGCTTGAACTCAATGTTGGCGTACCAGAGTAGCACGGAGCTCGTGGAACTCTGTGTGAAGCTGGGGGGTCCACCCTCCAAGGCTAAGTACTAC
>LJTR01000243.1 GCA_001303465.1 Phycisphaerae bacterium SG8_4 | reverse complement strand
GCCCGTGACAACGAGATCGATATCATGCTCAACGGCGAGCCTATCATCGACATGGACCTGAACCGCTGGACCGAGGCCGGTTGGAATCCAGGGCCTCCCAGAACCAAGAACAAGTTCAAGACGGCACTGAAGGATTTCAAACGCGAAGGTCACATCGGATTCCAGGACCACGGCGCCAATGTCTGGTACCGCAATGTCCGAATCAAACGGCTTTGACTATGGCACTGGGGTGATCCTGCAGGCGATATCGCGAGCCAACGACGGCACAGAAATTCTCAGGGGACCTTTGGCAAGCGACACCCGTTGGTTTAGGATCGTTTTGCCCTCGAACGTGTTCCACCATTCTACATTGTACGTGCCTGGGTCGATACCCTCAATCTCAATTGTGGCGCCGCTGATGTCAGCCGGCTGCTGCTCGTCGACAGCCAGATTCCACCATATCGCGTTCTTGTTGGAAAGCCAGAGGTATGCACGGTCTCTGCCCTGATAACCGATCGCGCGAAGTCGAGCATCGGACGCGGTCGCTTCGATCGGCTTCAATCCAGCGAATGAAACGTCGGCAAGAAATATCGAGAGAGGTCGATAGTGATGGTAGGCGTCCTGTCGATCGAGTTGATCCCACCACCAGAACATCGCCGTTCCAGACGAGCCTGCAAAGGCCGAGGCCCAGAGGCAATTGTGGAAATGCACGCCTTCGCTGTCGCGTTTCATATCCTCACTGAGTCCCCATTTGGGGTTCGCCAGGCCGAACTCGCCGATCAGCACCGGCTTGCTCGGGGCGTGCTCTCTGAGAAATCGCGTCTTGCCGATCAAGACCTCAACCTCATCTTTGTAATCTTCCTTTGTCTGCGGCCGCATGTAATGATGCAACTGGCCGACATCAAGCCGCCGATGGCGACAATCCTTCGCAGAAGGATGCCATGTGCTGGTCGTACGCAGATGACGATAGGGATCGATCTTCTCAAGATAGCCGCCCACCTCATCATAGAAACGATCGGTCGGCAGGCCCGGATCAATCTCGTTGAAGTATTCCCAGGCGGCGACATTCGTAGAATAACCCCACCTCGCCACGGCGTAGCGCATCAGGTTCCTGGCATCCCTGACGGCCTGTTCATAATCGGCACTCGCCGGATCGGCCAGGTCTTTCATATAGAGATCCCTGGTGATCAGACACAGCATCAGGTAGATGCCGTTGCGCTCGGCCGCTTCGACAAGCTCGTCCAGCATGAAGCAGTCGAGTTGATTGTAGTGGCCTCTGGCCGGGCGGTTCACATCGGCCTCCCACAACAGCTCCGTCTCGCCGCCAACCTCTTTGAGTGACAGGCTGTCTACCCAGATTGTGCCGGAGCCGATCTTGCTAAGGGCCAATCTGCCAAGCCAGCGGTCATTGGCACCGGTGACGAACCTGCACGTGACGTTCGTCCATTGGTCTTCGGCAGCGGCTTCGAAATCTGAAGTGTCAGCATCGTGTGTCATCTCTACTCTCAGTGCCGCCTCGCCTCGTCTCTTGAATCGGCCTGAGAGCACGTAGCCGGTCTCAGGTCTGAGCGCAACCGGATGAGAAGGCGAAACGTTGACCGACGCTCGCTCAGCGCCGGAGATCTCCACACAGCGATTCGCGGCATCCCCGCCGCCTGGCACCGGAACAATGGGTGCATTGCGACTCCATGATCTATCCCACGCACTCTTTCTGGCCTCGATGGCCATCGCCCAGTCCTTGCAGCACGTCCAGATCCGCACGAAGTTGGCACCGTTGGCTGAGAGCCTGGCGAAAATACGCTCTGCCTTTGTAAGGTTGACGTATTGACTCTCACCGACAAAAGCGACATTCTGGCCGATGACAAAGAACGGATGACCTTCGGTGAAACTCAGAAAACGAGGATCTTCAGGACTTGCCCTGAGGAAACCTTTGCTGGATGACGCCACGCAGTTGAATCGAACGGCCTGCGATTGCCGCACCCCTTTTCGATCTTTCAACCTCGCAGTCAGCACATGTGCGCCCATTTCCATCGGGGCAAAACGCACCTTCCACGTTCCGGCGTCGAGAGGGTAATACCAGTTGGCCCTGTTTCGCCCCTTATCAAGTCTGCGCCTCTGGTAGTCCTGACAGAAGAAGGCGGGCAGCACGATCTGCCGGCCGGTCGCGGTCTCGACCAATACCGCAAGATCTACCTCGTCCGGATCGAAAGGATTGTCGTACCGAGAGTCGACTCGGATGATCAGTTCCAGCTTTTCGTACTTGCCTACAGTTGCAGGCGGCGACTCAATCTCTACGCCGCGCGCCAGGCAGTCGCCGAACGCAACAAGCAGCAAGCACACGAGCATCTCCATTGACTGTCGCATCGCCCAATCCTTCATGCACACCCTTCAGGGTGGTAGATTCCCGCACACAAAACCATAACCTGTTATTGTGAGGCCCTTTACCCGCGCAAGAACCTGAATTCCAAGTCTGGGACACCATATTGCAAAGCCACTTCCCACGCACGAACGGGAACTTCCAATCGGAATCGCTATACATCTCGCTCAATCACACTATGGATTTGTAAACCTCGCGGATCGAGTCGACGATGTAATCGTTGATACGCTGCGTGTATTTGGGACCGACGCGGACCCCGACAAATCGATCATACACCCCCAGCGTCTGCCGGCAACAATCCGGACCGTATTTGATTTGCCTTCCATGGGGGCTGTTGAACGAGGGCCAATCCGGATGCCGGGCTCGCTTGTTGATAACGGATTCCTGCACCGGGAGCAAGACCGATCCCGAAAGTGTGCCCGCCGGGACTTTCTTTTCCCTCAGCTGACGGATACACCGGTCGCGCATTGTTTTGTCCTTCATCTCGAAAAAGACACCGTAGCCGATGTCACCTTCGGGGTCCGGACGGTGGCGCAGGCGAATGTCCGGCAGGTCCTTGATCCCATCATAGATCGCCCGTCCGTTGGCTCGGAGGTGAGCGACCATCGTATCGAGCTTGGACAACTGGGCGCCCAGAACCGCGCCGGTCAGCTCGCTCATCCGGAAGTTCTCCCCCGCAAAGGTCTTTTCAAGGTCGGGTCCGGAACGATCGAGAAAGAGCCCTCGGATTGTCCCCATATCGTGGAAGCGCGCCGCCCTCTGGTAGATCCGCGGATCGCTCGTTACCACCGCGCCGCCCTCTCCCGAGGTCATCGTCTTGTTGATCTGGAAACTGTAGATCCCCACGTCACCGATCGAACCGAGCTTCCTTTTCCCGAAGGAGCCGCCTACACACTGCGCGCAATCCTCCAGGACCGCGACCTTGTGTTTGCGGGCAATCTCCATGATCGGATCCATGTCACAGAGCCCGCCCAACAGATGAACGGCAATGACAGCTTTTGTGCGAGACGTGATCTTCCGCTCGAAGTCTTTCGGATCGAGATTGAGCGTACTGTCAATATCGGCAAAAACCGGTAAGGCCCCCGCGTGGACGACTGCGGTATAGTCCGACCACCATGTATAAGCCGGGACTATCACCTCGTCGCCGGGGCCGATTCCCAGTCCCGTCACCGCGCAATCGAGAGCCGCGGTGCCTGAGGTCACCCCAAGGGCAAAGCGTGTGCCCATATGTTTTGCGAAGTTCTCCTCAAAATTCAGCACCTTTGTCGGTTTGCCCGGTCCCCAGTAACGGAAAGGGGAACCTGACTCCATCACTTCCAGCAAGGCCTGCTCTTCGCGTTCATCGAAGAATTGAGGCCCGATGAATCCGGGGTCGATTCTCGAGATGCCCGCCGCTGCCGAGGAAGACTGAGCACCAAGTCTTTGCGATTGCAGCCCAAGCGCTGCGCCCGACAAGGCCATACAACCAGCCCCAAGAAATTGTCGGCGCGTCGGCATCCTGGCGCCCGTGCGTTCTGAAGCATTCTGCGTAGCCATTCTGAGCCTCCTTATTTGAGCCATCTGTGATTACTCTATTGACCGGCGGCCGAGAGCTATATGTCGAAATACCCGCCGTATCTCCTGCTCTTGGCCCTCAGCCCCACTCTGTACTGACGTTGATACTGTCGCGAAAACACTCCAAGTGTAATGCGTAAGATCCTCATTTCAACCAGGTCGCCGTCATTGACCTTCTCAAGTTCCAGCCCAAGTTCCGTGGTATTGCGCACGGGCTTGCGGTCTATATCAAGGACAATATCTCCCGGCTCAATGCCGCTCTGACCGGCAACTCCGCTGGCGTCGACCGCAGTCACAATCAGAACCGGATAGGCACTTTCGAAATCGAACTTTCGCGCGACCTCTTCGGTCAAACTGGAGACGTCCATCTGGAAGAACTTGTTGGCCAGGATTCGCCCGTCCGGAAGCGGTATCGCCTGCATTGTCAGCCTGGCGGTCCGACTCCGCAAACGTGAATCCGTTGGTCTGACATATTTGATGTCGATCGGTTCGCCGGCCTGCTTTTCCCTCAGCTTGACGTAGAAATCTATAACGTTTGTGAGGCTGTGTCCGTCGATTTCAAGGATCATGTCGCCGGCGGCGATGCCCTTCTTGTCGGCGGGGCTTGCCTTGCCGACCGATTGCACAACCAAACCGGAGACGCTGCCGGCCTTTTTCATTCTACCGACCACCAATCCTAAGCGAACGCGACGAAGTCTCTCGGGCATGAGCATTCGGCGCAGATTGTCCGCCAGTGTGTCGACCGGTATGGCAAATCCGATGTTCTGAGCATCAGGTCGGATGGCGGTGTTGACTCCGATCAAGTCACCGTTTATGTTCAGCAGAGGGCCGCCGCTGTTGCCGGGATTAATGGGAGCGTCCGTCTGGATCAGACCCCGCAGCCAGGTTTCTTCAGTGACCTGGATGTCTCTGCCTACGGCGCTGACAACGCCGCTCGTGACGGTATTCGAATAGCCGTAGGGATTGCCGATTGCGATAACAGTCTCGCCGATCATCAGGTCATCGCTCCGGCCAAAATGGATAAATGGCAGCTTCTGCTCTGTGTCTATCTTAAGAACGGCCAGGTCTTTGTCCTTGTCGGCATCGACCATTTCGGCGGGAAATTCGCTGCCGTCACTGAAGACCACCTTGATCTTGTCGGCATCTTCGACCACGTGGGCGTTCGTTATGACGTAGCCGTCTTCGTGAACGACCATGCCCGAGCCAAGGACTGCCTGCCTTTGTCTTCTCGGCACCCAGAAATCGAACATGTCCGGCCATTGATAGCCCCGAGGCCTGGAGGTCGAGATCACCCGCTCACCCGTAATATTTACGACCGCCTTGTGCGTGTCCTGGTAGACCTTCACAATAGGTGTTTGTCTGTCGAAAACCGGTTCGTCACGTCCCGGCGCAGGGGCGGCAAACCCGGCCAAAAGCAACTGAGCCACAGTCATCGCCCATAGCACGTCCATCCTGCTCACAGATCTAACCTCCAAGAAACTCAACCGAAAACGTCTGTATCTATGTTACCTGAATTCATCCAAGCCATCCACTGCCTTCTGCAGAGCCCTTTCGCTTTATCTGCGTCCCAGAGCGGCGCGATGGCGAGCCGTTGCACTGACAATCTGTTCCGGCGATTCGAAGGGCAGGTACATCGCTCGCATGACAAAACGGTAGCGCCTGCCCACTTCATACTCCGGCACAAACCATTGGAAATCCCATGCCGGATTGCCTTTGCCCCCGCCCGAGGGAGACTGGCTGAGCCGAACCTCGTCACATGGGCGGAACATAAGCACCAAGGCCATGCCACCGCTTACACCATAGTACCAAGGCTGGTCGTAACGGTAGTTGGAAAAATTGAAAACCAGCGTGAGAGGAAATTCCGTATCGCGGGTGAAAGTGCGATTGTCGTCGGCAGAGCGATGAGTTGAGAGTTCTCCATGCGCCGGCGTAATGCCTCTGATCCATCGCGGCTCGCCACCTCGAGCATCAGACAAATGTCCCAGAAAGTGAATGTCCAGAGATTCGGGCTGGTCTATGTAGCTGGCGAAGAACAGACCTATGTAGTCGTTCTTGAATACCCTTTCGTGCGGGATGCACTCCAACGTCATTTCTATCACGCCGTCGGCAAGCAATTCATACCGCAGCCAACTCTCAAGCTTCCAGTGGGGCGTGGGCTCCTGATAGAGTTCGACCGTGTATCGGTCTATCTGCCGGATCTCCATCGGAGCTTGCCTCGGCTCGAAAAGCACATCCCTTTCCTGTACCGTGCCGTCATGGATGTGCTCGAAGTTCAGACCGGCATACGAAGGCACGAACAGGTTCTTGTCACGCTCGGCGTGTGTGAGCGATGCCAGACCGCTGTAGCCGCCGCGGTGGCCGGCAAGAACATCGTCGTCGACCGGTTCGTTGTTGATGACCACGGCCGTGATGCCCCCCCGCTCCAGCACAACGTATGGTTTATCCGGAACGGTGTAGCGGTCGGTGCCCAGCTGGCCCTGCAAACCGCAACCTTCAAGAGTTATCACCAGAGACCATGCAAGAAGGCACAGTATCGTGCTTTGGGTCCTGTTTCCGGCAGTAAGGGAATTCTTTCTAAACATGTTTCGACTCCTAATGCTCGTCACATTGCCTTTGACTATGATACCAGATTGACGTATAGTGCTCACGATTGAAATTTCCCGTTTTTGTGCGGGTAACTTGTGCCATAGGTAGTGGCTTAGACATAAGAGTTTAAGATATAACTCGCGGGAATTCACTACCCTCAAGGGTATAGCATGACAATCGAAAGCTCAATTAACAGAGGCAGGAAAGTCAAATATAGCATCGAGGACATGATCTATGCTGTTTGGAAAAGTGATTCTGATTAACGTCTACTCGGTCCTATCAAGTTTGAGCTCGGATGTGGCCGAAACACTCTCTCAAGACACTCAGCACATAGCACCAAAGATCGGCTTGTGTCTGGCCGGGACGTTCATTCTCGGTTCACTGTGTTTTGCCAACGACCAAACGCTGGGGATCTTGAAGGGCGGATTTCAGTCTTTCACAACGCCCCTGCCCGCAACTGCCGATCAGTGGGAGATCCGCAAGACCGAGTTGCGCAAGACATTGAAGCGACTTCTCGGCGAGATGCCCCCACTGTTTACCCCTGAGGTGACGATTCACAGTAGAGAGGCGAAAGACGGCTACACGCTCGAGCATTTCACATTCGACAACGGTGTCGGTGACACGGTGTACGGCTACACGCTGATCCCGGCCGGCCACAAGGGTCGCGGCCCGGCCATACTCTACAATCACTATCACGGCAGCAAATACAAGCAGGGCAAAGAGGAGGTGCTCACCAAGGCATTTTCGAAACTGGATTTCGCGACGGGCGAGGAGCTGGCCCGCGCCGGTTAC
>LJTR01000242.1 GCA_001303465.1 Phycisphaerae bacterium SG8_4 | reverse complement strand
CCGAGCACGCTCATCATCTTATGAAACGTTACTGGAAGTCCCACGTGTCATTCTCGTTCCCAAGGCTGCGACCGATCCACTCGTCGCTCTCCGACATACCGGATGCGAGATACGAGATGCGAGACAAGAATCTCGTCCAAATGATAACCGCGCTGCGACTATGTTTTTCAGACGCCGGTCTCGTATTGTCTACTCGCGAGCCAGCCGGACTGCGGGACGATCTAATCAGGCTGGGCATCACCAAGGTAAGCGCCGGCAGCAAGACGAATCCAGGCGGCTATTCAGGCCGTGGAGATGCCATCGAGCAGTTCGAAGTTGACGACAATCGCAGGGCGAGCGAAGTCGCCGCCGTCATAGCCAATCAGGGATTCGAACCGGTCTGGAAGGACTGGGACAGGGCATTTCTTGGAAATCAAGACGATTGAGCTTGCTGACCTTCGGTCGTTGCCTTGGTCTTATCTCAAACCCTTGGTCTTCAGCAGGTGGTCTATCGCAAGCAAAGGATGTTTCCTGAGCATTCTTGGTCCAGAGTAGCGCATCACCTCTGTTACTTGCTTTCGCATATCGCCCTTGTAACAGTGAATCCTGCATTTTGAGCAGGCGCCTTTTTTCTCGCCGAAAGGGCATTTTTCCAGCCGATCTTCGGCATAATCCAGGAGGTTGCTGCATTCAGGGCAGAAGCGGTGCCCGGCGGTACCATGATGGTCATTACAGAAGATCCGTATCATTGCCGCGATCGTCTTTCGTTCTCTCTCGAGCTTTGCCATAACATCAGTTGCGAAATCAAGCATCAAAACATATACATCAAGAACCAGTGATTCTACCGCAGAGATCGCAGAGAACGCCGAGATTTCTGAATTCAATCCTCTCTCTGCGGACTCTGCGGTCTCAGCGCTGAATTGCCAAAGCCTTCCTCTGATTTTGCCGCGATGGCAGCCAGCATCCCCTCGAATTCGTCCAGACTGGTAACCGGCTTCTTACAGGCATAATCCTCACAGACATATGCAGTCGCTTTGCCCTCTATGGCGATCTGGTCCTTCAAAAACGGCACGACTTCGCAGATTGCTGAGTCCGCCTTTTCTGAATCGTGCAGGAGTACAACGGCGTTCGGCAGGAATTTGCTGTGAATCAGCTTCAACATCTGCTTTGTGTCCGCTGCGTCCGAGCCGCCCGCAATTACTATTTCCGACCCGGGTCCCAGCGAATAACTGAGCGCTTCGAGCATCGCAGGCGAATAGGAGGGTGCCTTATCCAACTGCGCTGAGAAGGCTTGAAGCACCCTGGAGCCCCGCTCGGAAAAGTCTGAGTTCATGGTCAGCCTGCCCAGCTTCAAAAGGGCCATCGCTGCCGTTGAATTGCCTGAAGGGATAGCCCCATCGGAACCCGGCTTGGTGCGGGCGATGAGCTTGTCGCCGTCTTTGCCCGCGAGAAAGAACCCCCCCTGCTCGCTGTCGCCGAACAATTCTATCATCTCGGCGCCAAGCTTTTTAGCCTCTATCAACCATTTGACATCAAAAGTAGCCTCGTACAGATCCACGAGGCCCAGAACCAAGAAGGCATAGTCATCCAGAAAGGCTTTGCCTATCACCCGCCCGTCGCGATAGTATCGCATCAATCGACCATTCTTGTGCAATGTAGTCAACAGAAATTGAGCGGAACGTTCGGCGGCTTGCGTGTACTTTTTCTCATTGAGGACCGTCCCGCCATAGGCCAGAGATGAAATCATCAGACCGTTCCACGCCGTGATGACCTTGTCATCACGATGCGGCCTGACTCTCTCGGCCCGCCGCTCAAAGAGCCTTCTGCGGGCGCCCGACAACACCTCCAAAATCGCGGCGTGATCGGTTTCGAAATTCCTGGCCAATTGCTCAGTCGAGGCCGTGACGTTGAGTATGGTCTTACCCTTTTCAAAGTTGCCCTTCTTCGTGACACCGTAACGGGCGCTGAAGAACTTCGCTTGACCTTTTTCCAGCACATCGTCTATTTGTTCGGGATCCCAGAGATAGAAGGTCCCTTCCTCGCCTTCGCTGTCGGCGTCCTCTGCGCTGTAGAAACCACCGCCGGGATCGGTCATGTCGCGCAGGACATAGTCAAAGACCTCTCTGGCGATTCGCTCATACCGCCGCTTGCCGGTTATCTGATAGGCTTGAAGATAGACCTTGCTCAGCAATGCCTGATCGTAGAGCATCTTTTCGAAATGTGGCACGAGCCAGCGCTCATCGGTAGCATACCTGTGGAAACCGCCGCCGAGGTGATCGTATATGCCGCCGTGGGCCATCGCTCCGAGTGTCTGTTCGACCATGTCCAAGGCCCCGGCATCGCCCGCTCGGTGCCAATAAGAAAGAAGCATCGACAGAATCGAGGGCTGTGGGAATTTGGGCGCTGCTCCGAAACCGCCGTTGATCTTGTCAAATGTATCCCGGAAGGTCTCAAAGGCTCTTGACATTGTCTCGGGCGAGAGTCTCTTCTTCTCAGCTGAAGGCTCTGTGTCTCCCAGAAACCCGGTCAGCTTGCCCGCGGAATCCAGCAGTTGCGGTCTCATGTTCTTCCATGCATCAGTCACTGACAAAAGGATCCGCTCAAAGCTCGGCCTCCCGTACAGGTCTTTCGGCGGAAAATACGTACCGCCAAAAAACGGCTTGCCTTCGGGTGTAAGAAAGACCGAAAGAGGCCAGCCTCCGGAGCCGGTCATCATCACGACGGCGTTCATATAGATCTGATCCACGTCGGGGCGGTGTTCTCTATCGACCTTTATGCACACGAAATGCTCGTTCATGATCCTGGCAATATCTGCGTCCTCGAAGCTCTCATGCTCCATCACGTGACACCAGTGGCAGGTGGAGTAGCCGATTGAAAGAAAGATTGGCTTGCCCTCCTTGGCGGCGCGTTCGAAGGCCTCGGTGCCCCAGGGGTACCAATCCACCGGATTGTGTGCGTGCTGAAGCAGATACGGACTGGTCTGGTCAATTAGTCGGTTCGTATGCTTGTGCTCAGTAGTTGCGACTGACATGTCCTTTTCTCCTTCTACGGCAAAGACTCCGATAACCACAAGAGCCACTGCGGCGACAGAGGCAAAACCAATATGGAATCTTCGTTGGGTCATTCGGTTGCGCCTCTCAATCCGGCGCTTCTTTTTTGATCGAATTGGCACAAGTGGCGGCCATCCCGACACCGTCATCCTCGCCAGGAGCGACGAGCGTTCGTCAGCGCTCGGCGCGCAAGATCGCCTTTGACTCTTCCGCCGACACCAGACCCTCGGCGGCAAGTTTTATGATCCCGTTGCGGTCAATAAAGAAAGTTGTCGGTATCGATCTCACGTCGGCAAATGGCGACGACAAGCCGCCGGAGTCCAGAGCCACAACCGAGTAGTTTATGGCCGCCGAAGCCGCGAATTGCTTCAAATGCTCAGCCGTCTCGTTTGAAATCGCCAGAATCGCCAGCTCATCGGCTTCGAACGTCTCTCTAAGATCGACTAAATGAGGGATCTCCATTTTGCACGCCGGGCACCACGTGGCCCAGAAGACAACCAGCACATCTCTGCCGCGGTAGTCACTCAGCCTGTGCTGGCGGCCCTCGATATCGCTGACTGCAAAATCGGGTGCAGCTTTACCGGACCAGCCTGCAAACGCCACATTCCATGTCTGGCGTGCTTCAATGACCTCGTCAAGGCTTGTGACAACGTTTTTCGACTCGGTTGGATTATTCCTTACAATCGCGAACGCGCCCACCATACCAAGGGCCAGGACGCCTATAATAATCCAGCCAACTGTCCACATCTTATTTCGTTTGTCCATTGTTTTACCTCTGAAACGTTTGATTCACAAAGTATATACGGCCAACATAGTCCTATTTGTTCGTTTGGCAGTCGCAAAAAGGACCTCAGCAGAGGAGAACTCTCAAAAAAAACATTTGAAAAAATCCGTTATCGTCCCGGTCAAATCGCGCAGGTATCGAGACGCTAAATGTATTACAATACAGATGTTAGAGATACCCAGGGCAAGCAGTATTGGAAACGGCCTTACTGGTCCAGGGATATTTAGTTCTTGACTTGCCATTCAATGCTTGCGTACAATACAGAGGATGTCCGGCCCCCAACTGTGGATAAAGCGAAACTGTTGCAGGGGATATTGACTATTGAATTCAGGTTTTCTCCGGTTTCGACAGGCTCGAGTGGGCCACACTTGTGGATTCACTATGCTCGACGTGGAAAACGAAATAGAGACCAAGGAACGAGTAAGACGGGCGGAGGATATCTTCGAAGCCTACGGCGATGAAATCCGCGCCATGATTTCTCTCAAAGTCAAGGAGCAGTCCATGGCAGATGACGTCTTCCAGAATCTGTTTCTGTCCGTCGTGCACAGGCCAATCCCTACGCACATCGACCGGATCGAGGCATATCTCAACAGAATCATCACGAATGACATTGTCGATGAAACTCGCAAGACGAACGGCTACAATGAGCATGTTCGCGGATACGGCCGGCACAATAGCCACCGGATGAAACAGGAGCCGCCCGACGGTGATGTGATAGAAGTCGAAGATGTACGTAAGATGCTCCAATTGATCGAGAGACAATTGCCTTCCAGAGAAGCTGAAGCCTTAATTCGCAGGCACGTGTATGGCGATGACATCAGCGACGGAGCGAGAGAAATGAATGTAGACACCAGGACTTTTTCCCGATATCTTAGTAGGGGAAAGAGAAGAATTCGCCAGCTCTTCGGAAAAGGCAAAGAGGATGGATAATGATCTCTTATAATGATCGGTCAAACTGCAAACACGCTCGGCTGTATTATTACGATCTGTTGGACACAGAGACCGAGGCAGACGTCCCGGATGATGCTCGCCAGCACATTGCCTCCTGCCAGCACTGCCAAGCCGATATGAGCCGGCTGGAAACCATGTTGGCAGATGCGGACAGAAACTCCGATAGTGAACAAAGGCGCAGGGATTCGGCCGTCACCAAACTTCTGAGTCTTCACTTTGCCTGGCTCGATAAGCCGGTCACGTGCAAATCTGCCAAGCCGTTTTTGGCGAGTCTGGCCGATCCACTGCTGCGAATAAGAATACCGACCCCGATAACAGTACACCTCGACAAGTGCCGAAGGTGTTCCGACAAGCTGGCAACCATCAAGAACTCAGGCTTGACTCATAAACAGCTCTGCCATCTGGGTCAGACTATGGCCGAGCAACCTGCCGAGGATCTTCCCGAGCAAGGCGATTCAGAAATTGTAACCCGCTTTACGTTCCGCGAACAAGGAGACCCGAGCATAGAAACCGAATCGGACGAGAGGTACGCCGGCTGGCCAATCGACGTACAGGTACTCACTCAGGTGAGACTCGAGAACAGCGAAACTGCTGAAAGCGCCGGTTCATCGGCGCCAAGAAAAAGGGCTTTGATTCTGAATTTGAAACGGTATGCCAAACCGGCAATCGCCGCAGCCGTGATTTTGATAGGCTTTGCAGTGTTGTTCGGTACGTCGGCGGCAAAAGCGGTGAACCCGGACCAGATTCGCAGGGCCGTCATGAGAGCCAGCAATGTTCACATTACGAACTCTACTGGCGGCAGAACCAAACCCGTGCAAGAAGAATGGGTGTCCCGCTCGCTGAGCATATACATGTCGAAAATCGGACAGGAGTTGACTCTCTGGGATTTCCGTACCAACCCCAAACTGGTCGTGAGTTCATACAGTGAGCCGCCCAAAGAGGTTCGGGTCACTGAAGCCGCCGCTGAGGCTGCGAGAAGAAAGATAGACAGCCCTCTGGGCATAATGCCATTCGAAAATGTGTCCGCTATCCCTGCGGATGCGAAATGGGAGAGAGTACGCGATGACGACGTTGACTTCGGAACTCAGGACTGGGAAGCGTACGACCTGATATGGACGGATGCGACTAGTCCCGGTAAGCCGGTGCTTGAGAGATGGCGCGTCTTTGTGGACAAGAATGACCGCCCTCAAAAAGCTCAGTTCTCTCGCAAGTCTCCTGCTGATGTGGAGTACGTAGTGCGGAATGAGTTGGTGATTGAATATTTGAGCGATGACGACATGAAGACCGCCATTGAACAAGCCTCTCTTTAGCCCGTTCTACTTCGGCGTCCAAAGGGGAATCCTGTTCTTGTACGTCTCTCCGGCATTTTCAACAGACAAGTCCTGGGCCTTAATGCGGCTGACCTGCCCGTCGGCAAATCCGACGTTGACGGTCTTGTTTGGATGACGCCCGACTATCGCATCCCACAACTGTCCGGGCAACAGGTCCCTGCCTGCGTTAATCTCGACCGCTGGGACGTAGCCGAAATCTCCGGGGAGGCTGCCGAGGAACTGAGGAGGGGTATCAGTGACGTACCACCAGTTGACCAGACTGTGGCCGCTGTCGACAATAAGCAGGCTCTGGCTGGGGCGCGGTATGCTTGAAGGACCTAAAGGTGTTCCGGTAAATTCCATTTTGTCGGGCATTCTCGAACCTGGGAAGGTCCTGCATATTGACCGGTTCACACCGTAATTACCCCAAAGAATATTTCTCTGCAGCCTCGGACTGCTGAGTTTCTTCGACGGACAGCAAAATACTCCTTCTTCACTGTCGGACTTCTTGGCAAAGTCCTCAATGTCGTTGAGCCACCACCATCCCGCTGGATCGATCAGGGTACTTCCCAAATGATCAAGGCCCCCAAATGCAGGTCTGAAACCCTGGGGGAATGTCTCATTTTCGCTGGCGTACATGAACAGGCCAAGTGCCAACTGTCTGACATTTGAGCGGCACGCAACGGCTCTCGTACGCTCCCTGAACGCTCGCAAGGCTGTAGTCGTCAGCGCCAGAAGAAGAGCAATCACGGCAAGAACAACGAGCAATTCCAGGAGTGTGAAGCCGGCGCGTTTCATGATATCTGATCCTACGAGTATTCCGAAGACGAGTCAACCTAAGAAAATGGCGATCCGTGCAGCCGCTTCTTCCACACCATGCGGTTATTGCGTACTCTCAAGCCAGTAGTCGGCAAACAGCAGCAAATCATTATCGTCAACATCGCCGTCCGTATCAAGGTCGGTTCCTTCGCACCAGTTCAGATCGGCGCAGTTTGTCGCCCCCATGAATGAGGTAAGTGCGGCAAAGTCGAGAAAGTCGACTCTGCCGTCTCCGATGAAGTCACGGGTGGGGACGTGCGAAAATACAAGCTCGTTGACAAGGACAGCCGAAACAGGCGGCGGGGCGAAAGGGCTACAGTCGGGACACGATTCGACGACAACCTCGTAGAAGCCCACGCTGCAGTTGCCCACATTCGTTGCTGTATAGTCGACGACAAACCAATCGCCT
>LJTR01000134.1 GCA_001303465.1 Phycisphaerae bacterium SG8_4 | reverse complement strand
TTCTCGCTACCCTCGCGGAAATCTCCGGGGTGGATGTGCCAAATGAGACCGACGGTACTAGCTTTGTCCCGACGCTTCTTTCCGGACGCGGCGCCCAAAAAAGGCCTGAATACCTGTTCTGGGATTTCGCCGGCTACGGCGGGCAGTTGGCCGTACGCATGGGCAGGTGGAAGGGCATCAAGCAGAACGTGAGCAAAAACCCGGATGCGCCGGCAGAGCTGTATGACCTCCAGAACGACATCTCCGAGAGCAGGAACGTGGCGGCCGATCACCCGGAGGTTGCCGCCAGGGTCGAGAGGATCATGCTGGAAGCCAGGACGCGGCCTGCGGAGAGCAGGTTTGCGTTTGGCAGATACAGAGATTAGGCCTCTGAGCTGAGCGGCGGCAGTTGCAGCGCGCAGGTGTTGTGGGGCGGGCTGTCCTCGTGTATAATTCGTGGACTGGCCTAAGCGAGAAGCGCGGGGCCAAAGGCTGCCGCGGCTCTCTTGATTGCTGGTTGTTGTCAAAAACTAATCGTGAGGGAGTATTAGCTATGGGCAATCTCGATCCTGGCTCTGGCGTTCTGGAGTTCGCACTCTCGAAGGAGGTCGAAGCCTATCACTTCTATATGGCGGTGGCCCGGCGTGTGGACAACGAGAGGATACGGGAGGTGTTTGAGGAACTGGCCGCCGAGGAACTGGAGCACAAGGCAAAACTGGAACTGGAGCTAATGAAGACCGGCAAGGTGGTTCCGGACGGGTATGAATCGGCGTCCGGCCCCGACAGCGATTACATCGTGGACGAAGACAATGCATTGCTGGATATGGATTACAGGGATATGCTTCTGTTGGCGATGGAAAAGGAGAAGGCGGCGTTCAGGACCTACGTGAGCCTGATGGCGCAGACTCGAGATGAGCAAACGCAGGAGCTGCTGCTGGCGCTGGCTGAGGAGGAGGTAAAGCACAAGCTCCGCTTCGAGACCGAATACGATGTCCTGCTCAAATAGACAACGGAGGGGGCAGCCGTTGCAGTTTTGAGTCCTGAGTTCTCATACCCTGAAGGGTATATCATGTCGAGTGGTAAGTTGAGGCCAGATCTGTCCGCGGTACCGCAGACGATGCTGTGGGCGCTGTACAATCGCGCCTCGGAGGCTGGTCGCGATGATGGCATTCTGCATGATCCTGAGGCCGTACGGATCTACGAGGCGCTGGACTACGAGTACGAAAAGACCTTCGGCCCCGCCGAGCCGACCAGCGCCGTGAAGTCCGCAATGTTTGACGCCGAACTACGCGAGTTTCTGGGCCATCATCCGCGCGGCGTGATCGTCAACCTCGGAGAGGGTCTCGAAACACAGCGTTTTCGCGTCGCCGGCGATGAAGAGTTGTGGCTCAGCGTCGATCTGCCAGAGGCGATTGCTATTCGAGAGCGATTCATCGCTCCGGATGACAGACACCGACATGTGGCATCCTCGGCCCTCGACCGTACGTGGTTCGATGAGGTGCCGGTAGGAAGGCCCCTCTACATTACCGCCCAGGGACTGTTGATGTACCTGCCCGAGGCGCAGGTGCGCATGCTGTTCCAGGACTTCTCGGAGCGGTTTGGGGGCGCGTGGTTTACTTTTGACACGATCCCGAGGTGGTTGTCGCGCAAGACCGTCAAACGCGGCTGGAAGAAAACCGCGCACTACACGACACCAAAGATGCCCTGGGGTATCAACCGTCACGAAATTGCCACGACCCTGCGATCTTGGGTGCCGACGCTCGAGGAGGTAACAGAGCTTAGATGGGGGCGATTCCCGCGCGGTGTGGGGCGATGGCTGTTTCCCCTGATGTTCGCTACGCCAATCCTGAACCGCTACGCCCCACCAGTCATCACCCGCGTCCGTTTCAGGATAGGCAACTCTGTTGCCCGCGATGAAACCAAGCTCTAAATCCTGAACAAGACAGCAGGAGCGAGGGAGCAGTGACAAGGCAAAAGGAAAAAGGGTGAAGGGCAGAATATAGAATTCAGGACGGGGGGAAACAGGTGAACAGAAGATCAGGTAACAGGGGGACTCGGGACAGCAGAGAATCAGCGGATAGGGAGGATCGGAATATTGAACCCCAATGTAAGGAATCAGGACAGGCAAGGAATGTCCAACGCAGAAATTCAGGTATGTGCCTTTGGATTAAGGAGGGCCGAACATCGAAGCAGTGGGGGGCTGTGCGGATCTTTTTGTCAGAGGCTGCTGTCAATCATCGTTATGTGTGGACAGCAGCCTCTGAGACTTCTGCTGCGACTTACTTTGGCAGAACCAAGAGCAGGAATACGAAGCCGAACAGACCTACGGTTTCGACGATACCCATGGCAATGATGATAAAGACCAATCCCCTTAGCATCTCGGCCAGACCGCCGGCGATGCCGATGCCTAACAACGTGCCCGCGTGCATGCTCGTAACGGGGTTTTCACCGGTGATAAGGGGCGACAGGCCAACCAGCATGAGGATGAAGCCGTAGATGGTTTGTGACAGTGGCATACCGGTCAGAATGATATAGGAGAAATTCAAAGGTTTTCCGGCCTTTGCTTCTTTGGCCCACGCCCCGGCTGCAGCCTGTCCCGCAGCGGCGATACCGAGGGCGCTGCCAACAGTCGCGCCTCCCAAAACCAGTCCCATCGATAATTGTCCAGCGAATTCCAAACCTGTCATGATTCATTTTCTCCGATAGAAATATCTTTATCCTGTGCAAAGGGCCGATACGCATAGCCGGCCCATTTAACTCCAACGTTATTTGAAAACTCGAGCATGTTCAATCGCACGCCGTGTGCGAAAATGGCGATAGCCGCCAGGCCGATATTCAGGGTGTGGCCGAAGATGACGATAGGCGCCCCGCCGATCCACGTGGCCGAGTTGGCCACCTGAGCGCCGAGGCCATTGAATGCATCTGCAATGTAGTAACTGGCCAGGCCCACGGCGAACAGGCGAATATAGCTCATGATGTCACTGAAGGTTCCAAGCAGAGGAAGGATGGACGAGGCCAGCCCGATAAGGACTCTCTTGAGCGGATTCTTGCCGGGCTCGGTGAACCAGCTTACCATCGCGAAGCTGACCAGCAGCACGAAACCGACCACGGCGGGAATCTGGTCGGCTCCGATGAACATCAAGTACCAGATAAGAACAAGCATGTCGGCCAGTATCACCGACCAGGCAATCTCGGCGTATGCCCGGACGTCGGGGAACAGTTTGACAGCCGTGTGCACATGTGCCGCGATTAGATGCAGACAGCCAATGATTAGCGAGATCTTCATTACGAGGGCGCGGGCCTCCTCACCGTCCGAACGCCACAGGGGGGCGACGGCCAGCATGGCATTGGCGGCGCCATTGCGTCCGGCGTCGATGAGACTCTGAGGCGTGATACCGAAATAGTTGGCCGTCAGGATGCCCCAAAGCATCGTTGCCAGTCCGAAGATGATAAGCAGGTGAGCGGATGGTTTGCCGGCAGCCCGCACAATGCGCCTGTAGAACGCCAGACCGGCGCCGGCTAAGATCAAGCCGTACCCGGCATCGCCAATGAGCATCGCCGCAAACAGCGGCAGCGCTATCATAAAGAAAGGAGATAAGTCATATTCCTCATAGCCGGGAAGTGTGCCGAGCATATCAAAAAGCGCCTTGATAGGCCTGACCCAGCGCGGGTATTCGATCAGGGTGGGCGGTTGCTCGTTCTCATCCGGAGCCATGATCTCAACCGCGGCGGTGATCTTTCGCTTGCCGAGATCTTCCGCCAGCGACTTGGCCTTCTTGGCAGGCGCCCAGCCCTGCAGCGCGAACAAGGCGTCGCTTGAAAGGCCGCTGTTCTGGACGACACAGAAATCCGCTGAGGCTTGAAGCACCCTGCGCTCTTGTCGTATTGTCTCGATCGTATTTGCCAACGCGGCCAGCCGTTCGTTGTGTCGTTTGAGAGAAGCGTCGAGTTGGGCGGCCTCTTTCTTAACGGCCGGGAGATCAGTGGCCGGCCACGGAATCGGCCTGGCACCTTCGGGCGGCTGGAATCGCCCGGTTCGATCAACCACGGCGATCACCGACCCCTGGCCCGGCTGCTCGGCAACGATTTCGATGCATTCGGCTTCCAGGCCCGGCAGATCCTTATGGGCGACCAAGAAGAACTTTACCTCGATGCCGATCGAACGGAGGTGTTCGAGCTGCCCCAGTTCAGTATTGCCCCATATCCCAAGCTGGTCAGCCAGTCGGTGCAGGGCGGTAAGGCGGTCCCGCTCATCTGCAACTTTCTTATGGATTGAGATGGCTTGCCTGGCCGCATCCAGCGGGTGCAAATCGGGAGCCTCGCCCGATGGTTCGAGCCCCTGCAATATCTGCAGAGCATGGCCAAGGGCGGATATCGCATGGACTATGACATCCTCGGCGACGGCCTTCTCGGGCTCTACCGGCTCGACGTGTACGACTCCAAGTTGGGCCAGCGCATTTAAAAGCCGGTCCTGCTTGCCGCTCTGCGTCACAACATAAACCTTGGACATCGGTACTATCATAGAGCGGTAGCCTCCACGGAGCCTGCATGTTCCTTCTGCTCTAGTTTGGCCTTGGCGATCTTTGCACGAGCCACGCCCGCGGTCATCTGATCGCCCAATGCGATGCGAATCCGGCGAATATTTTCAAGGGTGTTCGGGATCATAACCTTTTCAAAGAGATTGACTCGCTGCATCACTTTCTTTAGCTCAGCTGCCAGCAGATCGAGACACTCCTGCAGAATCTTCAATTCTGCCCTCTGGCGATTGAGCTTTTTCAAATCGGCCAGCGCCCTGTCGACCCATGGCGCGGTGGCGAACAGACTGTAATCATGGCTCGGAAATATGATCTGTTTGAAATGCGGCACGTATACTCCCGCGATGCTGTGTGTCGAAGTCTTAACCGAATTCGGCGTGGCCATCTTCCGGAAATTGACCCCTGCGACATCGTTGTACAGACCGTCATACGCCGAGATGATTCCTTCTGTCTCGCTGACTCTCTGCTGCATTTCACGAACCTTTTGATGGGTCTGCAGTATCGAGGCCTGTACCTGCTGCTGTTTGAGCTTGAGCGTAGGCAGGTATCGCTCAAAACGCTTGAGCGCATCGCGCTGCTGCTTCAGTTCAGTACGTGTATACTTTATCTTTCGTTTCGCCATGTCTCTCGTAAGGTGCGGCTACGACGTTACTGTTTGGAGTTCTGGCTCGACCTGCGGCTTATGACTCTTGTGGCGCCAGTGCTTTTCGATAATGGCATCTCTGATACGGGTTTCTTCCGGCTCGAAACACTCTGCGAGGATTTCCCAGCACTTATCGAGTGCATCGAAAAGCGGTATGTTCAAATTCAGGTCCATTATCTTCTCTTCGAACAGATCACCGTATTTCAACAGCCTCATATCCCATTCGGACAGTTCAAAACCCATTTCGCGTTTTTCGCGGCTTTCCTCACATTGCGCGTAGAGCTGAATGCAGGCGTTCATAATTACGACCGTTGCGCAGATATAGCTGGCCCTCGGTGATGTAACCGGTATTATCGGGAACCGGATGGGTGACGTCGTCTCCCGGCATAGTGACGCAGGCCAGCAGGGTCATAGAACCGGCTCCATCGAAATCAACGGCCTTCTCATAACGTCTGGCCAACTGCGTGTAGAGGTCGCCCGGATAGCCGCGGTTCGAAGGCACCTGCTCCATCGTAATCGCGATCTCTTTCAAGGCGTCCGAGAAGGCGGTCATATCGGAGAGCAGCACCAGTACATTCTTGCCCTGAAGAGCATATTGCTCACCGACAGCGAGCGCCAGGTCCGGAATGAGCAGACATTCCACCACCGGGTCTGCCGCGGTATGGATGAACATGATGGTCCGGCCCTGCACGCCGGCTTCGTCGAAACGGTTGCGGAACGTCAGATAGTCGTCGTGGCGCAGGCCCATGCCGCCGAGAATGATGATTTCGGCATCCGCCTGCATGCCGACCCTTGCCAACACATCATTATAGGGTTCGCCGGCGACCGAGAAGATCGGCAGCTTCTGCGAGCCCACCAGCGTGTTGAAAATGTCGATCATCGGAATGCGCGTGTGTATCATCTTGCTGGGCACGCTGCGTTTGACCGGGTTGACCGCCGGCGATCCGATTTCCACCGCTTCGGCCTTGACCTTTGGCCTGCCGTCTCTCGGCCGGCCCGATCCGTCAAAGACCCTTCCGAGCAATGCGTCGCCGAATGGGATTTTGAAGGAGTGGCCGAGGAATCGGATCTTATCGCCGGTGCTCACTCCTTCAGTGCCGCCGAAGATTTGGAGGCTTACCTGGTCATCCTCCATGCGGATAACCTGGGCCAGCGAAGTGCCTTGGTCCGTTGTAATTACAGCCAGATCGTCGTAACCTATTCCCTGAGCTTTGACAGTAACGACGTTACCGGCTATCTTTGTAATCTCATCGTAAAATGTTCTCATGTCAGCCGCCTCATGTTATTGAGCGTTGTATTCTAAACGCTGTTGCGAACTCGTGTAATTGTACTTCCACCCGATCAAGTCTACTCTTGCAGATGACTTCAGGCTGTCACCTGCTCAACTTCGTCCTCTGCCTGAGATTTCTTTGCATTCTCCATAAGCGATTGGACATACTCATCGATTTGCCCGAGGATTTCCTTGAAATCACCGCGTTCGGTCTCTTCGTCGTCCTTTATAGTGGCGTTGTCCATGGGCTCGTCCTGTCTGTCGGCCTCGGGGACGACGCTTTCGTCCCAGCGGGCATAGTTCCAGTTGAGGAACATGCTGCCGATCTTCTGGAGCGTATGACGCGCCTCGTCTTTGTCCTTGAAAGCAAAATCCGTCTCGGCAATTTCAAGTATCTTATCGAAGACGAAACGCTGGCGATCCACGGATGTGGCTGCATCCACGTCGTCAAAGGCGTTTTGCTGCAGATAGGCCGAATCGAAGAACTCGGCCTTGAGCATTGTCGTGAAATCTTCGATGGGCGTTCCTTCCTCGCCGACCACCGTCATCATTTGGCGTATCTCATCGCCTCGCCGCAGTATTCGATTCATTCTTGCGACCTTCTCGGGGTCGATAATGCCAACATACTTGCTCCAGCTATCCAGCGGATCAATGGCGGGGTAACGGCGTGCGTCGCTTCGGGCCCGACTCAAGCCATGAAAGGCGCCCACAACTTTTAGCGTTGCCTGAGTAACAGGTTCGTCGAAGTTGCCGCCGGCCGGGCTGACCGTGCCGCCAATGGTGGCCGAGGCCAGTCGCTTGTCGCGAAGCTCGATCACCCCCGCCCGCTCGTAGAAGTTTGCGATCCGGCTTTCGAGATAGGCTGGAAATGCTTCTTCGCCGGGTATCTCTTCCAGACGCCCTGAAATCTCACGCATAGCCTGGGCCCAGCGGCTGGTCGAATCGGCCAGGAGCAAGACATTCAGGCCGATCTGCCGGTAGTACTCAGCCAAAGTCATCCCTGTGTAAACCGACGCGTCTCGAGCGGCTACGGGCATCGCTGAAGTATTGCAGATTATGATGGTCCGCTCCATCAGACTCTTGCCCGTCCGCGGGTCCTGCAGCTGGGGGAATTCTCTGATTGTATCCACGACTTCGCCCGCTCGCTCACCGCATGCGGTAATTATCACGATATCCACATGGGCATGACGCGAGGTGATCTGCTGCAGCACGGTCTTGCCGGCTCCGAAGGGCCCCGGGATGCAGTACGTGCCGCCCCGGACAATGGGGAACATCGAGTCGACAATGCGAACGCTCGTGACCAGAGGTTGGGTCGGCAGCAACCGCCTCTTGGCTACGCACAATGGCCGCTTGACCGGCCAGTTCTGTTCCATGGTGACCGAATGCTCACCTCCTGAAGCGTCGGTCAAAGTTGCGATTTCATGGACAACAGGGTATGAGCCAGGCTCGGCAACGGATTGAACTGTGTACTGTCCCTCCCAGCCGAAAGGCACCATAATGTTGTGCTCGAATATGCTTTCCGGAACACTTCCAAGCGCATCTGCGGCCTGAACCACATCGCCTGGCTTAGCCTTCGGCGTCCAGTCCCACGTGCGCTCGGTATCGAGGGCGTGCATGTAATTGCCCGGCTCAAGGAAGAAGCCAACCTTTTCGGCCAACTGCGGCAATGGATTCTGAAGCCCGTCGTATATCTGACCCAACAGACCCGGGCCCAACACGGCAGAGAGCATCTCTTCGTGGAATTCCACTGTGTCTCCCACGCGCAGGCCGCGTGTTTCCTCGAATATCTGCAGGTCAACCGAGTCGCCGCGAACACGGATAACTTCACACAAGAGCTTTATCCCATCGCTGCGCACACAATAACCCACAGCGTTTTTGACAACACGGTCTTTGGTTTGAGCAACGACCATGTTTCCAAAGACGGCTTTGATTTGTCCCTTCACAGTATTTCCTCACTATCAGGCGATATTAATGTGATCAAGATTATGTCAAACTTGCCTTATTGTGTTTTTGCTTATCGGATAGAATCCGCCGCCAGTGATGCAGAAGCGCAAGCTTGGCGGCATAGACCTCAATCTCACAGGCCGAAGAACTGTACCAGCGGCTACGCTCGTCGAGCCAGTCCCATCGCCACTTGTCCAAGATCTCCAGGGCGGCCAGCGGATGGGCCGCAGCCGACCATGCCGACACCACGTGGCTGTAATCCAGATCCTTGTCGGCCAATTCGGGGGCGACCAGATAGGTAGAAGGGTCCAGTTCGAGGCTGTGAGAACGGGCTATAACCAGGGCATTGCGAAGGCCAACCTCGAATCCAATCCAGGCCTTCAGAAAGCTGCTGCGTGCGCGTCTTGCCACGGAAGCCGCGTGATGGAAGTACCGCGACCAGATCGCATCGATCGACGACCGGCCGCCTTGCTGTTCTTCTGTCGATTCGTCAGGCAAGAGAAAGTCCGGCAAAACAGCCTCGTTTTCCGCCTTATCAAGAGAGAGAATCGCCGAGTCGGCTTCGTCGGGCCCGATTTCTTCGGTCAGCAGAGCCTGGTACTGGGTCAGATCGTCGCTCAGCAGGAGCATTTCAACCGTCCTGACGGGGCCGTTAGAGTCGGCAACCTGCTCCAGAAACTCGCGTTTGCTCATTGGCGGGATACTACCCATCGGCTCCAAGGCCGGAAGAACACTCAACAAATAATCGTATCGACGAAACTCGCTCATTGTCCTTGGGTATTACTCCTTGGTCTCAGCTGCTTTTTCGAGAAACTGCTGGAGTTCGGGATCGATCATCTCCGCCAGCAAGGCCGTGACCGATTCGGTGCTGACCTCCACAGTTGAACCCTCTATTTTGCACTCGAAGCCGGCGTTAGCGAGATTGTGGCCGACATTGATCTGAGCGTTTTGATTCTTGAGCGAGTGTGCGAGCTCTCTGAGTGTGCTCTCCAGGAGTCTGCTTTTCAAGTCTTGAGAGATGTTGATCTCTGCGCTGAGTTTGCTGCCCACGTCGGCCTTTGCGTAAGCAGGGATCACTTCACGCAGCACGTGCGCCAGCGTTTGGTCATCTTTGAGGGCCTGCTCAACATTTAGCTTCAGCAGAATTGCAAGCTGTTGACTGAGTTTCTCTCGAAGCATGTAGACGGCATCGCGTGCGGCCAGTTCCAGGCTCGAGTTCATCCGGGCCTGGACCTTCTCAGCTTCGGCCTGCGCTTCTGCAATTATTCTCTTTGCTGTCTCATTTGCCTCGGCGATGATAGTGTCGGCTTTGGCTCTGGCTTTAGCCTCGATTTTTTCGGCTGCTCTCTTGCCGGCATCCACACCTTCCGTTTCCAATGTCTTAACGAAGGATTCTATGTTTGTAGGCATATGCTCGTTTCCTTAATCTTGTCCACTGACGACAAAGGCCGAATACAGACATTTTCTGTCAAGTCGGATGGATCTCTATGATTCAAGGTGTTTCAACTGCTTCATCTTCTTATGCGCGATGATTTAAAACAGAGAAGTATACCGTTTATTTGGTCAAACGCCAGAGATAAGCAAAAGATTTTTCTTTTTTAGAGCAACTTGTCGACTTTTGCTGCGAGACTCTTGACGTGATCGACGGATTTTTCGAGCAGGGCCCGCTCCGATTCGTTCAAGTCAAGCTCGATGATCTTTTCTACTCCATTGGTGCCCAGGATGGCGGGCACGCCCACGAAGAATCCTCCCACATCGTACTCGCTGTCGCAGTAGGTGCAGCAGGGCAGGACGGTTTTCTTATCTTTGAGAATTGCCTCGGCCATCTTCACAGCCCCGGCTCCCGGGGCGTAATAAGCACTGTAGCCGAGAAGGTTCACAACTTCTATCCCGCCTTTGCGAGTTCGCTCAATCAGCTCGGCGATTCTTTCGGCGTCGAGCAATTGTTCCAGGGGTATTCCGCTAACCGATGTGAATCTGGGCAAAGGCACCATATCATCTCCATGACCGCCCATCAGAACGCACTTGATATCTTCGACGCTCACTCCAAGCTCGGCTGCTATGAACGAGCCAAAACGCGCCGAATCCAGCGCGCCGGCCATTCCCATGATCTTGTTCTTGGCGAATCCGGTGGTCTTTGCAGTCGCGTAGACCATAGCGTCGAGCGGATTGCACACAACGATGACGATGCTGTCGGGTGAGTGCTTAACAATCTCTCGGCAGACATCCTTGACGATCCCAACGTTCTTTGCCAGCAGGTCATCCCGGCTCATTCCGGGTCTGCGAGGCAGTCCGCTCGTTATTATGACGATGTCGCTGCCGGTGCTCTTGTCCCAGTCGACAGTGCCGGTTACGCTGCAGTCGTAAAGCTGGACCGGGGCCGCCTCGGCGATGTCCAGCGCCTTGCCCTCTGCTAACCCCGCGACTATGTCGATTAGCACGATATCGCCAAGCTGTCCGGTTGCTGCTATGTGTGCGGTGGTGGCACCGACGTTTCCGGCGCCGACAATTGTTATTTTGTTCCTTGCCATAAGAGTTCTCTAAACTAAATGTGTTATTGTTTGGTGTTTGTTCATTCTCCCGAGCCGACTGTCCGCAGCAGGAATTCCTCATACTTGCGGTATCGCGAGAGGTTCTTTATGTCGCCGCCCAGACCATGGCCGCCGGTCGGATCGAGAAACAGCTCAATGAGCGTTTCCTTGCCCGCTTTGATGAGTTCACGATACATACGCACTGTGTCCTGATAGAGCACGTTGGAGTCTTCCATGCCATGCACCAGCAGCAGCTTGGCCTTGAGGCCTTTGGCCAGCGGCAACAGGGAGAACTTCTTCAACTCGGCCGACTCAGGTTTGCTGATGCCGATAGTCCCCGATGTGTACCACGAGTTGTAATTCTCCCATTCGGTCGGTCCGGCTCCCGCGATGCCGGCCGCGAAGACGTCTGGCTCGGTGTAGAGACACATCTGGGTCTGGAAGCCGCCGAAGCTCCAGCCGTGTATGGCGATTCTGTTGGGGTCCACGTTGTGGTTCTCTGTGAAGTATTTGACGCCGTCAACGATATCTTCAACCTGGGGTCTGCCGACCCGGTCGAAGTTTGCCTTTTCGAAGAGCCCGCCGTAACCGGAATTGCCGCGCGGGTCGATCGTACACGTGACATAGCCGTGCTTGGCGGTCATGTAGTATGCGAAGAAGTATGCCGAAGACTGATAAGAACCCTCCACGACACTTTTGCGTGTGCCTAGCGGACCGCCGTAGATGTAGATCAGCAGCGGAGGCTTCTCGTTCTGGTTCGGGTCTTGGGGTTTGAACAGAAAGCCATGAATCTCCTGATCGTGTCGATTCAGGTAGCTGAAGAATTCCGGGCGTGCCTTCGTATACTCGTGAGCAGCGGCCGGGTGCGAATCGGTGAGCTGATGTTGGCTCTTTGCTTCGACGTCGATGAAGACCAGCTCTCGCGGCGCGCCGTAACGGGAGAAGTTAGCCAGCACCTTGGTCCCGTCGGGGCTGACGGCAGCATCGTGATAGTAGCCGTCTTTGGGCGAGAGCCGCGTCATCACGCCGTCTTCGAGCGAGACCTTGTACACGTCCAACCGAGAAGGGTGCTCTTTGGTGGCGGTCACGAACATCCACTTGTGATCTTGAGTTATGTCCTCGGGATACACCTCAAAATGTCCCTGCGTCAGAGGCACGTCACTTTCGTACCGCGGGTCGAGCACGTGCAACTGTCGAAAGCCTGTCTTCTCGCTCATATAGACGATGCGGCGGTTGTCGGCCAAATAGTAGGGCCGAATCATGCGCGGCGTCGTGGGACCGCCGGCATGCAAAAAGCGATGCACCACTCTTGCAGGGTCTTTCCTGACGTCCTCGTCCTTGTTCTCCTGCTCTTTGTCTGCGTTGTTGTCACCTTCCTTCTGATCTTCCTTTTTCTTGGCAGATTTCTTGCCTCGATCGTCCGTGTCCTCGTCTTCTTCGTCGCCCTTCTTCTCGGGACAGACGGTCTCCATTATATTGACATTGCCCGACGTCTGATCGTACACGGCAAAGACCGCCCGCGACGAATCGGGCGACCATTCCGGTATCTTCACATAATCACGCGGCTGAGAAAGCGTGTGCCGATAGACCTCGGTCAGAACCGAATTCTCCTTCATCAGCTGTTTGAGTTCGAGTAGATAGACCGCCACCTCCTGCTTTTTGATCGGGTCGTCGGAGACGCCGCGAGGTACCTCTTTTACCTTCATAAACCGATCGCGGTACTGGGCGATATTGACCTTTTTCTCGCGTCCACCCGGCTCGGGACCCTCTTTGAGGCTCAGAAACACCATGTGCTCGCCGTCCGGGCTGATCTTGTATTGTGTCATCCGCTCCTTATCGGCCAGCTTGACATAGAGCTGCTCGGCGCTGTGCGACC
>LJTR01000241.1 GCA_001303465.1 Phycisphaerae bacterium SG8_4 | reverse complement strand
CAACCCGTGGACGCAGTACCGCGCCCCGGTGGATATGGGAACTCTGACATGTGGATGACGCGGCGCGCGAGCCTCTCAAGCCCCTGGCGAACACCCACAAATCTTGGATCTTGCGTGAACAGTTCGATGCACGAGATCTACCCGCGCCTCTCCCCGGATGGTTCCATGTTGTACTTCCTCACAAGAGACGCAAGCGGGACTTGGGAACACTGGCAGGCGTCACTCGAGCCTATCTGTGACTTCAACGGCGACGGGCAAGTTGACGGAGAGGACCTGCTGTGCATAGTAGGCCACTGGGGCACAGACGAGCCGCTTTGCGACATTGGCCCCTTTGCCTGGGGTGACGGGACTGTTGACCTCCAGGATTTGATTGTTCTGGCTGAACACCTTGGCAAAGAAGTCACCGATCCTTCACTAATCGCCCATTGGCCATTGGATGAAACAGATGGCATCACCGCTCGTGAGAGAGTCAGTGGCAGCGACGACGTAGTCATGGGGGGAGCGATCTGGCACCCAGCCGATGGCATAGTTGATGGTGCACTCGAATTGGATGGTGCGGACGATTGTATCATCACCGGCTTCGGCTTGAATCCGGCAGATCCCGAAATGTCTTCGGGATTCTGCATTTTCGCGTGGATCAAAGGCGGCGGGCCCGGCCAGACGGTTCTCTCAGAGCCAATGGGCGCCAGCTGGCTTATGACGGACACCGAAGGCAAGCTGATGACCGAACTTGCAGGCGCAGCCGATACTCCGCTGCTTTCCGATGCAATTATCACCGACGGCCAGTGGCATCGAGTAGGTCTGGCCTGGGATGGTTCCCGCAGAGCACTCTGCGTGGACGGCTTCGTGGTGGCTGAAGACGCACAAGATGGCTTGGCAGGGTTCAACAGTGGTTTCTACATTGGTGTCGGGAACGACTACGCTGCAGACACGTTCTTCTCCGGCCTGATCGACGACGTCCGCATCTACAACCGGGCAGTGCATCCTTAGTCACGAGATCCAACGGCACACAAGGTCAAGGAGCCGTCAGGTTGTGGATCTGCCGGCTCCTGTCATTCCTAAATGTCACTCGCCGTTTTTCGAGACGTGCAAAACTATAATAACCATGTGATTGTCGATTTCTTCGCGATAGTTCATATTTTACCGGACCCACTTGGGGGAAAACCAAGGTCAGTGGAGACATTTCAGTGACACGCGCAGTCAAGGAAATACGACGTCTCGTAAGGGAAGTAATTGCGGCCATGTAGGTGGCGACAAGCTACTTCTCTGCAGCCTCTGTCTGCGGCAGTTTTACTCGCCACTTTTCTGCTTTTTCCGGTTTGTTCCAGGCCTGGTAGAGATCAATTAGGTTACTCGTTAAACCCAATGTGCCGAAGTTCTATGTCGAGTAATACAGTTACTGGCAGCCTAACGGTTCTCTTGTGATTTTGCAAGTCGTTTCAACTCTTCGAACCAATTGACGACGACGTGCAATTCTCTGACTTGTGAGTCATCGTACTGAGGCTGGAGTACCAGAAACCGCTGGCCATCGGGTGCAACATCATACGATATGCCGGAAACATTGTTGAACGGCCCCTCAAACAACACCCGAGGCGTCCCTGCGGTGAATTCCGGTTCCGTGGTGGTAGAGACAACCATCCATTTGTCGCCGTTACGGTAGAACAGTTCATCCCCTTCTGGTGACCAGATTGGCTCTTCACCGAAATCGTCTGAAATCAGCCGCACCCAATCGTTGTCGGGATACGGGCACACATAGACCTGAAACTTACCGTCCTTGTCAGAAGTGTAGGCAATATACCGGCCGTCGGGCGAAAACGCCGGTGCCCATTCTGTAAATTCTGTCGCGATGATACACTCAGGTTCACGGGCGCCTTCGAGCGACAGAACCCAAACGTCTCCCTTCGTTGTGGGGCGTTTTCCGAAAAAGGCCAATCGATTGCCGTCGGGCGACCAGGAACAGGGGACTGAGTCATACTGACTTGAGTAAAGCAGTTCGGCGTTGCCACCACCATCTACAGGTTTCCAGAAGAGAGACCACTTCTCTTGCCCCTCCATATATCGCAAAAACGTTACCCGTCGGCCGTCAGGAGTCCAGACAGGCGATATGTTGCTTCCTTTTAAGGTCAGTCTCGTAGACCTTCCAGTGGCGATATCGTAGATGTATATGTCTTGCTTGGCACCTGCTTTCACCTCGATGGCCAGACGTGTTCCATCGGGAGACAGCTTGGGTGTTCCATAAATCTGTACAGGCATGGGAAGCGGCTCGGTCTTGTTCTGACGATTAACCCAGACTGGAATACACCTGGATGTGTCACCACCTGGAACATAGACGAGCAAACCATTTCTGGAGAATGTATACTGGACCGTATTATACCCTGAGTCAAGCAAGACATTCTCAAGAACTGGAACAGAATCACCGGTAACTCTGAGCGTCGCTAGATCAAACGGGGCTGTCACGATTACTCCCGCTCGAGCGTAAACGAGATGTCCTGTGGGCAGATAACGTGCATAGTAGCCCTTTTCGTCCAGTATCTTTTGCTCTCCCGTTTCAGGACAGACAACCCCAATATTACCGTTACCAGAAAAAAGCACCCATTTGCTTCCCGGAAGAATTTCCAGCTTGTTATACTGATATATACTTTTGTCATCGGACTCAATTTTAGGCACGAGATAAATCGCTGTCCCGCCGGAGGCAGGAATTTGCGCAATTGAAATACCCTGACTTTCTCCAAAACAAATCGTCTCGTCATCACCCCAGCTACCACCTCTGGGATTTCTGGCATCACAGAGAATCTCGGGGTTCCCACCCAGAATCGAGACTTTCTTTAGTTTGTCATTGGTTAAGAATCCCACCCACCGACCATCGGGTGAAAAGAACGGACAGAAGGCCCCTTCAGTACCGGGCATTGACTTGGCTTGGTATTCATTCATTGAACGAACAAAGAGTTGGGTCGTTTCACCAATACTAGCGACATACACAAGATGCGATCCATCAGGTGAAAGGGTGATCGATGGATGGGCCCACCCCAGAGGACCTGACCGGGAAAGCGCCAACGTTTGATCCTCAGGCAGCAGGATGACCGAGCGTTGCGTGGGGCGCACACTTTGCTTCGGAGAAGTAGCGGAATTCCCCAGAATCAGGCAGACGGCCATAATCCCGATTATAAAGCCGGCGGCGCAATAAATTGCACTTGACTTCCAATTTGCCGAGTTTAACTTGCCATCCTCAGGTACACCCAGCGGCGGCTCATTTGGCGGCACATTGAGTGTCTCATTGATTTCAATAGCCGCATCCCCGATATGTTGGAGCCGCCGGCGAGGATCCTTCTCTAAGCAGCGGCGCAGCAGAACCCTTATATTTACCGGAGTCAGTTGCGGGAGTGCCTGCCAATCGGGCTGGCGCTCAAGGATACGCGCAACCGTATCCGTAGCAGTCTCGCCCTCGAACGGAAGGCGACCTGTCAGCATCTCGTATATGACACAGCCGAACGACCAGATGTCAGTACGGTGATCTATTGTAGAACCGCGCGCCTGTTCAGGACTCATGTATGCCGGTGTACCGACTATACGGCCGGGTTGGGTTATGACGCTATCGGCTCTCTCATCCTGAGTGTCGGATGGTTTGGCGAGGCCGAAGTCCAGTATCTTGACGCTGCCTTCGGGCGTAATCTTGATATTGCCGGGCTTGAGATCGCGGTGGATCACATCGTGCTCGTGGGCTGCTGCAACCCCCTCAGCTATCTGCAGGGCGATCAAAAGGGCCTCTTTCAATTTAATGGGCTTGTTTTTGATCCGCTCTGCCAGCGTCTGCCCCTGAATATACTCAAGAACCAAATAGCCGGCATCTGGATCTTGCTCGATTAGCTCGTGGATTATAGCGATGTTTGGGTGATTCAGCGAGGCTAGAAGTGTCGCTTCTCTCTGCAATCGTGCACGGGCCTTTGAATCGCACGCCAGCTCAGGTGGTATGCTCTTTATAGCTACAGAACGGTCAAGTTTGGTATCCTGAGCAAGATATACCCTGCCCATACCTCCTCGGCCAATCTCTCTCAGCACTTCAAAATTCCTTAGCTTCGTGCCTACAAGATCGCTCTGCTCTGTAGTACCGCTAAAGTCACTTTCATCGGCTTGAGTTAGTCGGGCAAAAAGAGCGCCGATTCTCTCAAGGTTTTGTATCCTTTGCCTGATTTGATGTTCAAGTCCTGGATAGCGTCCAATATATTCGTCAATGTCAGGTTTTTGGCCCTGTAACTGCGCGTCGACAAAACGCTGCACTACCTCTTCTATAACGCGCTCCTGATTGTCTTCACCGGGTCCGACCATCACACTCTTTCAAAGGCGCTGGCTAGCGACGCCATTGCACGTGCAATCTGCATTCTTACTGCATCAGGGCTCTTACCCAATCTATCTCCCATTTCCTTAAATGAAAGTCCCTCGATTTGACTTAACACAATAACCTCTCTGTATTCCGGCTTCAAAAGGTCCATTGCATTTTCAAGCCTATCTAGTTCCTCACTGATAGACATGATAACACTCGGTGTTGTAGTTCTAATCGGTTCGGGCTTGCGAGTAGGACTATCACCTGTTTTGGACAAATGGTGATCGATAGGAACTTCCCTGCATATATCACGTTTATCGGCATGTAGCCTTTTTAGATTGTCGCGAATCCGGTTCTCAGCTATCTTAGACACCCATCGCAGGAAATCACCCTCATTTTGATACTCGAATTTTCCCAGATCCTTGACCGCCTCTATGAATGTATCCTGAACCAAATCCATAGATTCCAGCTTTCCGCGAAGCTCTCGGCCCATCCGAAGCCGTACTATACGTAACACGCGCTCACCGTAGACTTGGCACAGCTGATCCAGAGCAGAGCTGTCGCCACCCTGAGCCAGACAAACCAGCTTCTGTGTCTCGTGGACGGCGTCACATCTCATCTTCTTCAAGCCTCTTCGCCAAGATAGATCAAACCTATTATATTCCATTTTTTAGAAATTTCAAATTTGAGTGTTCGGATGTGGTTCTTTCTTCTCTGTTAAGAATAGAGCGATCCTGTTCGAGAGGCGAACAGAAGAGCAAGAGTCATGAAAATCAGCTTTCATAGAAAGGAGCAACGAAAATGAAGAATCAAAGAGCGACAGGAAGTATGAAACAGAGTTCCAGATTGATCTTGGTCAGCCTAATTTTCAACGGTTTGCTCGGAGTTTCTTCATTGAGTTTGGGAGCACAGGGTGTATGGACACAAAAGGCGGACATGCCGACCGGGAGACTCTGGCATACCTCCAGCGTGGTAGACGGTAAGATTTACGCGCTTGGGGGGCGAGCAACAGAGACTTTGACGACCGAGTATGACCCGCTGACCGATACCTGGACAACCAAAGCTCCCATGCCAACAGCGAGGTTCACCCATTCCACCAGCGTGGTGGATGGGAAGATCTATGTCATTGGGGGCATCAGAGCGGTTTATACCTCTCCTTTATCGATTGTAGAAGAATACGATCCGGTGACGGACAGCTGGACAACCAAAGCCCCTGTGCCAACTGCAAGACACACTCATGCAAGCGCTGTGGTAGATGGGAAGATTTATGTTATTGGGGGGGGAGGATCCTCGGCGCTCTGGGGGAGTTTTCGTCGCGCTGTGGAAGTGTACGATCCAATAACAGACACCTGGACCAAGAAAGCCGACATGCCCACGGCGAGAATTATGTTCTCCACCAGCGTGGTGGATGGGAAGATTTACGCCATCGGAGGGGTATTGGTTACGAAGGCGGGACTGTCCACAGTAGAAGTATATGACCCGGTAACAGACACCTGGACAACCAAAACCCCCATGCCGACCGAAAGGCACGCTCATGCAAGCGCCGTGGTGGATGGGAAGATCTATGTCATTGGCGGCGGGCCGGAAGGTGGAGCTAGCCACGCGGGGCCAGATGGTCTTTCAGTGGTTGAAGCGTACGACCCGGCGACGGACACCTGGACGACAGAAGCCTGCATGCCAGAACCGAGAGGCTTGTTGTCCGCCTGCGCGATAGGTGGGAAAATCTATGCCATCGGAGGAAAGATAACGACCAAGAATCCACATCCTCCAGGACTCCCAACGGTGTATGAATATGACACCGGACTCACTGCAGCGTCACCTGACTTTAACGGTAACGGGACAGTGGACGTCGAAGACCTCCTCAGACTTATCGAATCCTGGGGTCAGGATGATCCGCTGTGTGACATAGCACCGCGGCCGTTCCGTGATGGAATCATCGATGCTGTGGACCTGGAACTTCTAATGAGCTGCTGGAAACAACCTGTTGATGATCCCACGCTGGTCGCCCACTGGGCACTTGACGAGATAGAAGGGGACATCGCCTTTGACAGTGCCGGCCTTAATGATGCCGTCGTCATGGGTGGTGCTCTCTGGCAGCCTGATGGCGGACAAGTTGACGGTGCGCTCGAGTTCGACGCCATAGATGATTCGGTTATCACCGGCCCCGTTCTGAATCCGGCATCCGGACCATTTAGTGTCTTCGTGTGGGTATGTGGTGGCGCTCCTGGACAGGCGATTATCTCCGAAACAGACGGACCAGCTTGGTTGTCTCTCGATCTACCCGCAGGTTGCTTGACGACCGAACTTACGAACGCCGGCCGCGGCGCCGCTGCGTTGGCGTCCCAGACAACGGTAGCCGATGGGAACTGGCACCGGATAGGTCTCGTCTGGGATGGTGTGTACAGAATCCTCTACGTCGATGATGCCGTAGTAGCTGAAGATGCACAGGATGGCTTGCGAGGTTCGGGTAACGGTCTGTATATTGGCTGTGGCGACCCCTTGCGACCCGGCACTTTCTTCTCCGGCCTGATCGACGACGTTCGCATCTACAACCGGGCAGTGAAACCATAGGCTTTGCTGGTTGTTGGTTATTGGTTGTTGGTTTTTGGCAGAACGACCAGCAACTGACAACCCAAAAATGATCGGACAGTGAAACCATAGGAGCTGTTTTGCGGAAGGAACAGGCTCACGGGCCGGCGGTCTGAAAAACTGCCGGCCCTTTTCCATTTGCAGCGACACTTTCTCAGTGGCCATCTTCATTTCTACTTGTTCTCCGGCTTTCGACTACCGGGTCTGTTGTTCAAGGCTTGAAACGAATGTGATTCTTGCTAAACTTGCCTCATGGACAGGTGACTACACCAACCAACGAATTTTGAAAGGAAGAAATGAGCAGCTTATTCGAACCCAGTTCAATCAACGGCATGGAGCTATCGAATCGATTCGTTCGCTCGGCAACGTGGGAGGGTATGGCCAACGACGACGGTGCCGTCACGCAGAAGCTG
>LJTR01000240.1 GCA_001303465.1 Phycisphaerae bacterium SG8_4 | reverse complement strand
ACGGCAGTTTTTGAAGATCATTGCGGCCGGGGCTGCTGGGGCGGCATTGCCGGCGCAAGTGCAGGGTTCGGTCAGACCGGACGAGCCAGATGCGGCCCCTGCGCAGACGGCGCTGCCGCGGTGGCGGGGATTCAACTTGCAGTATCTGTTCACTGCGGGCAGATACAGCGATCCGGTCGAGGATGATTTTCGCTGGATACGTGATCTGGGGTTCGACTTCATTCGCCTTCCTATGAGCTATCGAATATGGACCGAAGGCGACGATGTCTACAAGATCAAGGAGGCTCCGTTCGAGAATATCGACCGGGTGGTGGAATGGGGACAAAAATACAAGATTCACACAAGCCTGAATTTTCACCGCGGGCCAGGGTACTGCATAAATCGCGGAGAGATCGAACCTTTCAATCTCTGGAAAGACAAAGAAGCACTCGACGCCTTCTGTTTTCACTGGGATATATTTGCCAAACGGTATCGCGGCATTTCATCGTCCAGCGTCAGCTTCGATCTGATCAACGAGCCGCAATCGGCGAGCGACGAATATGAACGGGTAGTACGCGCAGCAACCGGGACGATCAGAGCGGCGGATCCGAAACGCATGGTGATAATCGACGGTCGCGCAAGTTGGGTGGACAACAAGAGCACATTCCCGGATCCGGTCTGGCCCGACACGCAGGGCACGACTCACCGCTGGGACAGGCAGCGTCTGGAAGAACACTACGGCAAGTGGGCCAAACTGGCCAAGAAAGGCATCGGCGTACACTGCGGCGAAGCCGGAGCCTACAACAAGACGCCCCACAAAGTCGTCCTCGCCTGGCTGCGCGACATCCTGGAAATCCTCACCGGCCACGGCATCGGCCTGGCGCTTTGGAATTTCCGCGGCCCGTTCGGCATTATAGACTCAGGGCGAAAAGATGCAGCATATGAAGACTTCCACGGCCACAAGCTCGACCGAAGACTGCTGGATTTGCTGCAAGAGTTCGCCTAGCTATGTAAATCAAACCGTACTCACTGCAAAGCTTCCTTTACACTATCTCAAGCCGAGTTCACGTCTTTCTTTCGCAAATTCTTCTACCGAATTGGCAGATATGAAGCTCAGACTCAATATAAGTTCAATATCTGCAGGATTTTACACAAAACTGGAAGTGCTGACTGGCTCCCAAAGATTCTGCCCGAAGGCTCCAATTCCTGTCTGTTGGGTCGTGGCGAATCTGTCGCTTTCCGATCAGTGGCCGCCATAGGCACTTGGCGAAAGAATCTCCTGCTCAAATCTCGCGCTGATTTCCGATATATAGTTGATGGCGTTTGTGGACTTAGAAACAAAGCCGTGCTTATTCTGTGCCGAGACTATACAGGCCCGCGCCGTAAAGTGCCGGTACTGCGGGGAGTTTCTAAACAGCGAGAAGGCCAAGGCGCTTCAGGCCGAGGCCGAGGCGAAAGCCAATCCGGACGCCGAGGTTTCGGAGGAGGGCGAAGACGAAGAGACCGAGGTAGACGACGGCATCCTGTTTGCCGGCAGACCGTCGCTCTGGGGGATGGCCTCACAGGTGGTCAAATGCCTTATCATCCTCGTTCTGGCGGGATGTCTGGTCAAATTCCCGCTGGAAGAGGTACTCAAGAGATACCCGGAACTGAGACTCACCGCAAATGAGGCGCTTGCCATAGGCCATTACAGGGTTCTTGCGGGCCTGGCAATCGCTGCGCTGGCCGTCCTGAAACTCGCAATCGGGATACTCAAGCTCAAAATGATCTACTACGAGGTCAGCGACGACAGGATTGAGTGGAGCAGAGGTGTCTTAGACAGGAGAGTCGACAACATAGACATGTTCCGAGTCATCGACCTGAAAATGCGCAGAAGCCTGCTCGACTGCATCTTCGGTGTGGGAAGTGTGGCCTTGATTACAACCGACAAGACAGACCCGGAGTTCGAATTCGAAAAGGTCCGGGACTGCCGCGACCTCTACGACATCATAAAGAAAGCCAGCCTCGAAGCCGACCGTAAGACCGGCGTTGTACATCTGGAATAGGACTCAAAAGCTCTTATTGTCGATGCAGCTTTCGGCGCGCCGGGACAGTCAGACGCAAAAACAATCCGCTCGAAGCCAGATCGAATTTTCAGAAAGAGCCCGGCCGGATTCTCACTGCCGGTGGGCAGTGATGCCAAATGAGAACGCAAAACGGCGAATTCACGTGCAGAGGGCCTGACGCTCGAGTTCGAGCATCCTTCTCTTGACGGCTGTTCCGCCGGGGGCTGAGAAGCCTCCGAGGTTGCCGTCTGCGCCGAGCACGCGATGGCATGGGATGACCAGAGGAAGGGGGTTTTTGGCCAGCGCGCCGCCGACTGCTCGGCCTGCGGCCGGTCGGCCTGATCTGTCCGCCAAATCCCCGTAGCTTATCGTCTGGCCGAATTTCAGTTGCCGGCATGTCTTCAAAACCGAAACGCTGAAAGGGCGGAAACCGTCAAGTGAAACCCGGATTTCCGGGCCGAAATTCACGCATGCGCCCTCGTAGTAGGCGGCTATCTGCCCCTGGAGCGACTTGAAAAAGGCCCTGTCGAATTGCGCACCAGAAAGATCTCTGAGCAGGTGAGTCTCGGCATTTCGGCGTTTCGGCGCTGCCAGGCAGGTTCGGCAGAGGACCGACTCGGTACCGGCCAGCCCGAAATAGCCCCATCTGGTCTCAAAAACTACATATTTTGTCACTTTTTGCATCTTATCAGCCTCGACCACCCTTTCAAAATATTATCTGGCTAGCAAATTCATTGACGCAAGTACAAAATTCTGTTAAATATATTAGTTTTAACAAAAATGGGCCGAGCTGTAGGGCTGCAAAGATTGGGTTGCTATATTCGTTTTTTGACTATTGCCTATGTCTCTTGATGACTTAAGAAAGAAGATAGATGAGCTTGACCGCCAACTCGTGGAGCTTCTCAACGAGCGGGCGCGGGTAGTCGTGGATATCGGCAAGCTCAAGACCAGGACGGATAGACCTGTATATGTTCCGGAGCGCGAGAAGGAGGTCTTCGCCAGGATTGCCGAGGCCAACAAGGGGCCGCTGCCGGACAAGTGTCTGATGGCGATTTGGCGCGAGTTGATGAGCGGCTCTTTCGTGCTGGAAAGGCCCCTTAGGATAGGTTATCTGGGCCCGGGCGGCAGCTTCAGTCACACCGCCGCCATGCTCAAGTTCGGCCAGAGCGTCGAATATGAGCCGCTGGCGGATATCACAAGCATCTTCGATGAAGTGAGCAAGGGTCATTGCGACCTGGGTCTTGCGCCGATAGAGAACACTATGGGCGGCGGCGTAATAGAAACACTCGACGCGCTGGTGGACTCGAACGTAAAAGTCTGTGCCGAGGTCCTGATGGCTATCCATCATAATCTTCTGGGCAACTGCGCGCTCGAGGAAGTCGAGAAGGTTTACTCCAAACCCGAGGTATTCACACAATGCCGAAACTGGCTGAGCGCCACGTTCAAAGAGGCCAAGACCATCCCCGTAGCGTCCACCGCCAAGGCCGCCCAACTGGCAGCCGCCGAACCGAGGACCGCGGCAATTGGATCGAGCGCAGCTGCCGAGTTGTACGGGCTGAGAATTATCTGCGAAGGCATCGAGGACAACGCCAACAATGTGACCAGATTTCTGGTAATAAGCAAAGAAGACGCCAAACCGAGCGGCGAGGACAAGACAACTATGTTATTCAGCACGGCCGACAAGCCCGGCGCTTTGTCCGATGTGCTCGACGTCTTCAAGCGATACGGCATCAACATGACGAACATAGAGTCGAGGCCCAGCAGGAAAAAGCAGTGGGAATATTACTTCTTTGTCGATATCCTGGGGCACAAGACGGAAAAACATATCAGAGAAGGATTGGAAGAATCGCGCAAACACTGTTTGCAGCTTTCGATATTAGGCAGTTTCCCAAGGGCAACGGAATTGTTGTAATTGGCGATTGTCCGCATATTATGACCCGAGTGACGGGTCGCGAATACGGGAGAGTTTCATGAGAAAACCATTTGTGGCTGGCAACTGGAAGATGAATACCGACAGTCATAGCAGTGTAGAGCTGGCTGAGACAATTGCCTCCGGATCTCTGGAGGTCGCGGGAAAGAGCGTTACCGTGGCGGTCTGCCCGCCTTTCGTCTATCTCCAGGCGGTGGCCAAGGCTGTTGGCAGCTCAAACGTCGCCGTCGGTGCTCAGGATATCTACTTCGAGCCCAACGGCGCCTTTACCGGTGAAATCAACGCATCAATGCTCAAGGATACTGGCTGTGTGTATGCTATCTGCGGCCATTCGGAACGCCGCCACGTCATCGGTGAAACCGACGAGCTTATAAAAAAGAAAGTTGCCGCTGCGATCACAGGCGGGCTGCTGCCTATATTATGTGTGGGCGAACTGCTCAGTGAGCGCCAAGCCTCGCAGACAGACGAGGTGGTGACCCGGCAGTTGAAAGAGGGTCTGGCCGGTTTGAGCGCCGAAAAGGTCTCTGCGGTAACGATAGCATACGAACCGGTCTGGGCCATCGGAACGGGCGTGACGGCCACGCCTGATCAGGCGCAGCAAGTGCATGAGTTGATACGAAAACTGTTGAGTGAGATGTATGACGATCATTTGGCTCAGGAAATCCGCCTCCAGTACGGTGGGTCGGCGAAACCGTCCAACGCCGCCGAGTTGTTGGCTCAGCCTGACATAGATGGCCTGCTCGTCGGCGGGGCGAGCTTGAAGGCCGAGGATTTCCTCGCGATAATCAACGCGGCGGTGTGATCGACGATTGACTGTTTACTGTTGAGCGAACGAAAAGAGATCATAGTTCTCAAACAACGGTAAATAGAATAGGCTAACAAATAGCCAGTTGAAAGGAAATAGATATGACAATATTAGCATTGTCGGCGGACAGTTTTATTATGAAGTGGATGGTTGCCCCGCTTTTCGTCATTTGTTGTGTGGTGTTGATTCTGGTGATCCTAATTCAGAAAGGCAGAGGCGGCGGCTTGAGTGCGGCCTTCGGCGGAGGCGGAGGCGGAGGGCTGCTCGGCTCCAAGACCGGCGATTTCCTGACCTGGGTAACGATAGTCCTGGTGGGGGTGTTTCTGAGCCTTGCTGTTGTGCTGGCCAAATACTATAAACCGCCCCCCGCAAGTGCGTCCGGGCCGCAACTGTCGGCTCCGGAGCAGTCACTTCCACCCGCCGGGGCCATGGGCGCGGCCGGTGATGTCGACAGCGGTGCCGACGCGAATTCGCCCAGCATATAATCGCACAGTTACCGCAGCCTGCGCTTTGAACGGCCATTTACCGGGCCAATTTCGGCTTGAAGGCAGAGTATTATGATAAACAGCATGACCGGCTATGGTGAAGCACAGGGCCAGTTCAACGGCGCAAGTTACGTCGTTGAGATCAAGACCGTCAACAACCGCTATTTCAAGACCATAATAAGGTTGCCGGAGCTGGCAGCGTTTCTTGAAGAGGACGTCGACAAGCTGTTGCGAAAGAACCTGTCGCGCGGAACGGTAAACTACGTGCTTCGGTTCAAAGACGCATCGGCAAGCGCACTGTTTGACATAGACGAGGCTGCCCTGCAGAAGATTGTCGAGAGGCTGAGCCGGGCTGGATCCTCGGCCGGAATCCAAGGGACAATTGACGTCGGCAACCTGCTCAATCTACCCGGCATGATTCGGCCGGCGTTGCCGGACGAGGAGGTAGCCGGGCAAATAAAAGCCGTGATCCTTCGAGTAAGCCAGGAGGCGATAGATCGAGTCAAGAAAATGCGAGCCGCCGAAGGTGTCTTCTTGGAGGCCGACTTGAGAAAATGCCGCGAGATGATAAAGCAGAACCTAGAGCAAATATGCAGTCGACACGCCCTGGTTCCGCAGGAGTATTCGGAGAAGCTGAAGAAAAGGGTCGATAAGCTGCTGGCACGCACAGAACTGAAATTGGACGAAGAGACTCTTGCCAGGGAGGTGGCGGTTTATGCAGACAGATCGGATATCTCCGAAGAGGTGGCACGGCTCGATTCCCATATGCAGCAGTTTGAACAGTGCTGTCAGGCCGGCGACCAGGCGGGACGCAAGCTGGACTTTATCAGCCAGGAGATGCTCAGGGAAGCAAACACTATCGCGAGTAAGGCCTCCGATATTGAAATTACGCGCTGTGTTGTCGACATTAAGTGCCAGATCGACAGGATTAAAGAACAGGTTCAGAACGTAGAGTGACAGGCAGCAGGACGGGGGGCCATTGGCAACTCAGCGCTGAGACTTAAATGACCGATACGAAGAGCAAGAAAGGCAAGGTAGTAATAATCAGCGGCCCGTCCGGCGTGGGCAAGAGCACCATTTGCCAAGGGCTGGTTAAGCAAATGGGTGACGTCTACCTGAGCATATCGGTGACTACCCGTCCGAAGAGCAAGACGGAAGTCGACGGCAGAGATTATTGGTTTATCTCCGATGAGGAGTTTCAGAAACGCATCGACAACGACCTTCTGCTCGAACACGCCAAGGTGTTCGGCCATTACTATGGAACACCGAAAGACAAGATCGACGAGGCGCTCGCTGCGGGCAAAGTGGCTATTTTGGAGATAGATGTTCAAGGCGCCAAGCAGGCCAAGGCGGTTTTCGATGACGCGGTGATGATTTTCATTCTGCCGCCCACCGAAAAGGACCTGGCCGAACGGATGAAGCGTCGGGGCCGAGACCCCAAGGATACCGCCGAAGAAAGACTCAACGGAGCAAGTGCCGAAATCGCGGCCGCGTGGCAGCATTATGAGCATATGGTCATAAACGAGGATTTGCAGCAGGCTGTGAGCGAATGTGTGCGAATCATTGAGAACGCAAGAACCCAAACGTAAAGAACGCGAAAGGCGAAATCGAAAAGCCGCCAGTATCAGGCGGAAATTATACCCTTGAAGGGTAGTAAATTCCCGCGAGCAAAGCCATAACCTGTTGTTGTGAAGCTGCTTACCCGCGCAAGAAGGGGATTTTCAATCGGGAGCATGATAACTGCGAGAAACGAAAGATGATAGAAGAGCTTAAGAGCGAAGAAATAATCAACAAGGTCGGCGGCAAATTCAAACTGACCGCGCTGGTCCAAAGGCGAATGGCCGAGCTGCTACAGGGCGGCCGACCTCTGATCAAAGACGTAGAAAACAAGACGATGCTAGAAATAGTCGTCCAGGAGATTCTGCAGGACAAGATTGCCATCGATGATGGAACGCCCGACGAGCCCGACGTGAACTGAACGATAAGCCTGAATCCGTGGCACCGATCGGCGGCCGGACGAGGCACGAGATGCTTGAGAACCTGAACATTTTGCTGGGTGTCACCGGCGGAATCGCCGCATACAAAGCGGTGGATCTGGCCAGCAAATTGACGGCCGGCGGCGCCAGGGTAAGCACGGTAATGACCGAGGCAGCGCGGCGGCTTGTCGGTGCGAAAAGCTTCGAGGCTGTCACTCAGTCAGCCGTCTACACAACAATGTGGAGCACCCCTGAGGAGTACGAAATCAGCCACATAGCGCTGGTCGACTCGGCTGACCTCGTTGTCGTCGCGCCCGCAACGGCTAACATCATCGGAAAGATCGCAAACGGCATCTGCGACGATCTGCTGAGCACCGTCCTTTGCGCCTGTTGGCCCCGGATCGAATCCGGCGCGGCGCTGCTGGCCCCGGCAATGAACGACAAAATGTGGGCCAACCCCGTGGTGCAAAACAATGTGAAGACCGTGAAGGAACTGGGCTTTGAGCTGATAGGCCCCGTCGAAGGCCGGCTTGCCTGCGGCGCCGAAGGCCCCGGCAGAATGTCCGAACCGCAGGACATCGCCGAAGCGATAGAAACAATCGCCTCGAAAATCAAAAAACGCGACTCTTGAAGCTCGGACGCGACCGGCAGCTCGGGGCGGATACAAAATGCAAATCCTGATCACAGCAGGCGGCACCCGTGAATATATCGACA
>LJTR01000008.1 GCA_001303465.1 Phycisphaerae bacterium SG8_4 | reverse complement strand
TAGTTCTAGCTGCACCAACGAAGGAAAGAGCTGGGGACACAGCGGGCACCTCGAACTGGACATTCGGTACAGACAAATCGCGACCAGCAGCGGCTATCCGTCTATTATTCAGGGCCGTGATGGCACATTGCACGCGGTCTACAGTTACCATCATAGGGACCGAAAAGGTGGTCCGAGCAAAACCATCAAGTACGTACAGTTCAACGAGGCCTGGGTCAAACAGGGTAAAACTTCGCAGCGCAAATGAGCTTAAGGCGGGAGCGAATTCATGAAACGGCGAGAATTCATCAAGGGTACGGCAGCCGGGCTTGCGGCATTAGGCGCAGTGTCCGCAAAGGCTGAGAAACCAGAATACAAGGTCGCAGTCATCGGCAGGACAGGCAAAGGCAATTACGGTCACGGCCTGGACGTCGTATGGAACGATATAGACCGGGCTCAGGTTGCAGCCGTGGCCGACGTTGATCCTGTGGGCCGGGCCGCGGCAGCCAGGCGACTCAAGGCGCCGAGGGCCTACGCGGATTACCGCGATATGCTGCAGAAGGAGCGTCCACAAATTGTCAGTGTGGCCCCACGCTGGCTGGATTGCCACCACGATATGGTCCTGGCCTGCGCCGAGTTCGGCTGTCACGTCTTTCTTGAAAAACCCATGTGTCAGACACTCGCGCAAGCCGATCAGATGATAGCCGCTTTTGAAAAACAGAATCTGAAACTGGCTATTGCTCATCAGACACGTTACAGCCCGTCACTGCGACACGTACAGCGCGCTATCACCGACGGAGTACTGGGGGACATCGTCGAGCTTCGCGGCAGGGGCAAGGAGGACCGCCGGGGCGGTGGCGAGGATCTGATGGTCCTCGGGACACACATCATGGATCTGATGCGTTTGTTCGCGGGTGATCCACAATGGTGCTTCGCACATGTGAGGGACGACGGGAAATCTGTCACCAAAGATCAGGTGCGCGACGGCGCCGAGGGTATCGGTCCGCTGGCCGGGGACGAAATTCACGCAACGTACCGTTTTGGCCAAACGACGATGGGCTATTTCTCGACACATCGGGCAAGGCACGGCGCGGCCAATCGCTTCGGGATCCAATTATTCGGCACAAAGGGCATGCTCACAATGACAACCGGCGCACTGCCCGAGATCTGGCTCGTCGAAGATGCCTCCTGGCAGCCCGGTCGAAGCGGCGCCAGATGGAAACGAATCACCAGTGCCGGGATCGACAAACCGGAGACTCTTGTCGACGAGCGTCAGGCCCTTGGCAACCGTCTGATCGCACTCGATCTGATCGAAGCCATTGAGACAGACACCCAGCCGAAGGGCAGCATGTATGACGGGCGGGCAGCCCTTGAGATGATATTGGCCGTGTACGAATCACACAGACTCGGTGCGCCGGTTGATCTGCCCCTGAAGAATCGCGAGCATCCGCTGAGCTTGCTCTAGGCGTTCTATTCGACCAGTGAGCCCGTGCAGCTCGATCCGGCGCCGGCGGTGCAGCAGAAACAGTGGTCGCCAGTGATCAGTTTGATGCCGCCATATAGAGATTCCTGCAATCGCTCAATTGACACGATCCGGCCCTGGGGGTCAGTAATCGGCAAATCAAGGGCCTGGTTAAAATCGCAGTTATACGCGATTCCGTCGCAGCCGATACTGATCAGGGTTCTGCACATAATATTCTCTGCCGCGTCGGGATTGAAGTTTTCCATCAGAAGCCTCTGGTATCGCTCGAGCTGTCCATTCGCTTTGAGATGGTGCTTGAATCGGCCGATAGGCGCGTTGGTTATCGTAAAGAGTCTGTTGAATCGAACATCGTATCTTTCATGGAGTTCCCTCCTGTAGTCGGCTTCCAGCCTATCTTGCCTGCCGGGCAGGAAATCTCCGCCCGGGTTATAGACGAGATTAAGTTGAAGCCGGCCGTTTGCGCCATAGCCAAGATCATTGAGCAATTTCAGTGAGGCGATGCTCTTCTCGAAAGCACCGGCGCCTCGTTGACCGTCAACGTTTTTGGCCGTGTAGCAGGGCAACGAGACCGTCAGGGTGACCTTCTTTTCGCTGTACCAACGTGGGACCCAGCTCATATCCGGCTCAAAGAAGACAGTCGCATTGGTCCGAACCATAACATGCGAGGCCGCTTCACAGGCGCCGTCGATAAAGAACCTGAAATCAGGATTCAATTCCGGACAGCCGCCCGTGACGTCAACGACAAGGCCTGGACGATTGCGCAGAAAATCAACGACCTTTTCCATCACCTTTCTGGACATTATCTTTTTGCCGTCGGGGCCCGCCTGGACGTGGCAGTGAACACAGCTCTGATTGCACCGGTCGCCCAGGTTGACCTGCAGCGTCTCGAGCCGGTCAAGGGACAACAGGCGAGGATCGATACTTTCCAGTTCCTTCTTGAAATCCACAATCATACTCTCTCCGTCTTCATAGCCGGCACATCAGTATTCATGCCTGCTAGGATCGTCTCCAATAATACTTCGCAAGTGTGCCGGGGCTGACACCGAGACGGAACAGGGCCACCAGCACCTGGTTTCTCACGGTCGTATAGAGCGCTCCATCACGCTGCCATCTTCGCGCCGAGGTCGTCACCTTGTCGGGCAGGATGTGAATCTTTTTTCCGTCTTTCTTTACGCGGCGCATCAAGTCGACATCTTCCATCAGAGGGATGTCCTTGAATCTTCCAATCTGTTCGAAGTACTTCTTACTCATGAAGATCGCCTGGTCTCCATAGGGTATTCTATTGAAGCGAGAACGAAGGCTGGCGCGCACCGAGATGTATCTCAGGAAGAGCATCTCGGAGTTTATCTTAAGATCGAACGCGCCGCCGACATAATCCTGCCTCTCCATCGCCCGGCTGATTTTCTTGAGAGCACCGTCCGGCAGCATTGTGTCGGCATGCAGAAAAATCAAAACGTCTCCGCGCGCCACTACGGCGCCAGCGTTCATTTGCCTGCCCCGGCCTTTCTCGGTGATCATTGTCACCACGTCTTTGGATTGAATCGCCTTGACCGTGCCGCCCTGTGGATCGCCGTCAACGACGATCACCTCATATGGGAATTCGAAGCCCTGACGGTCTATGTGCTGGATTAGTGCGTTTATGCGATCAGCCTCGTTCAGAACCGGAATGATGATCGAGAAGCGACATCGGCTCTGTTGGGCGGTTGCGTCGCAGTCTGTGAGACCACCGTCGCTCATGCAGAATTCTTCTGTCGCATCATCTTCCATCAGGCGGGACTAATCCGAGACCTTAAAACCCTCGATCAATTTGTGCAGTTTCTCAAAGTCTGGCCGTCGCTCATACAAAGGCCGTCCATCGTCTTCATAGATGCCCACATTATCCTCAAATGTCTCCTTGTCATTGTTTGTATAGAATATCCCGAGAGGGAACCTGCCTTCTTCTGTCGCCCTTTTGAATGCTTCATTTCTATCCGCAGGGTCATGCGAATCCTCAAGATAATAGGTGTGCTCCTTAAACCAATCGTAGGTGTTGAGCTTGTTAAAAGACGGGCATGGTTGAAACATGTCAACCAGAGCATAGCCCCTGTGCTCTATTGCTCTTTTCAGTATTTCCGTAGTCTGCTCGGCATCGCCCGCGAAGGCCCTTGCAACAAAGCTCGCATTCAAGGCAATGGCAACCGCAAGCGGATTAAACGGCTCAAGAAACACACCGGCAACCTGCACCGGCGTCTTGAAACCGATCCGGCTCGTAGGTGACGCCTGCCCTTTTGTCAGGCCGTAGACCATGTTGTTGTGGACGATATTTGCTATATCCGGGTTTCTGCGTATCGTGTGCAGGAAATGGTTGCCGCCCTCGCCGTACATGTCCCCGTCGCCGCTCTCTGCTATCACGGTAAACGCAGGGTTAGCAGCCTTAATCGCCGTTGCGGCAGGCAGGGCCCGCCCATGCAGGCCGTTGAATAAGTTGGTCCTGAGATAGTGAGGAATCTTTGCCGCCTGGCCGATACCTGAGACCAGCACAAGATTCGTCGGTTCGATCGCCAGCTCGGCCAGGGCCCGCTTCAATATCTTGAGAATAGCAAAGTTACCACAGCCCGGACACCAGGCAATATCAATGTCGCCCATGTCAAAAATCTGAGTATCCACTATGCTTTTCCCCGGCTAAATGATTCATTCAATCGTTCGACCAGCTCTTCGACCGCATAGCTCAAGCCGTCATACTTGAGAATCTTCTCTTCGATATCGATTCCTGTATGGAGCTTTATCAATTTAGCGAACTGAGAAGTGGCATTGTTCTCGACTATTGCAGTGGTCCGAGCTTTCAGCAGGTAATCAGCCGTTCCACTCGGCAACGGGTACAACTGGGCAAAATGCAGAAGCGCCACATCGTCGGCCTCGAGTTTTCCAACGGCTTCTTCCACGATGTGGTACGTCGAGCCCCAGCACACTACAAGGTTCTTGTAATCCTCTGGGCCCACCAATTTTGGCGGTGTTGTTTCATTCGGCAGCAGTTCGAGCTTCTTCAGTCTCTTGTCCACCATCGCGACTCTCAGCTCAAGATCTTCGGTAATATGGCCAGCCTCATCGTGCTCGTCGCTGTCTACTGCGACCAATCCTTGCCCGAACCCGGGAATGCCGCGAGGGGAAATACCGTTTGCGGTCAGCTCGTATCTACGATAGTCAACGCCGGTCTTGACTATGTGTTTGTCGATTCTCGTATCCGACAAATCAAAACAGCCTGTGTTGTAGTAGGAGTCCACAAAGTACTGGTCGGTGAGTATGAAAACCGGCACCTGGTACTTATCAGCTAGATAAAAGGCTTTGCGAGTGAGGTGGAAAGCATCTTCGAGTCTCCCGGGCCCAAGCAGTATCCTGGGGAACTCGCCATGGCCGCCATAGAGGGCCAGCTCGAGATCGGCTTGCTCGGTCCGGGTCGGCAGACCCGTTGCCGGACCGGGCCTCTGGGCCAGATGAATCACAATAGGACTCTCGAGCATACCGGCCAGGCTCAGGCCTTCGGTCATCAGGGCAAATCCTCCACCAGAGGTGGTGACCATTGCGCGTGCGCCGGCGTACCAGGCCCCGAGAGCCATATTTATAGCGGCTATTTCATCCTCCGCCTGCTCGGCAATTATTCCGAAATCCTTCGCCTGGCCGGCGAGAAACGCCAAGACACCGGTCGATGGGGACATGGGGTAGGAAGATATGAAATCACATCCGCCGGCAATGGCGCCGAGAGCGACGGCCTCGGCACCGTTGACCAGAATCTGGCTCTCGAGATCGGCAGCGCCGGCGATCTCAACCCGGATCTTGCCAGAATTGACCAGGCCAAGACCGATATCGAAGCCTTTCTTGACTGCGACGAGGTTCTTCTGCACAACATCATCAGACTTGGCACAGAAGAATTCTGCCACATACGCGCTGACCGTTTGCAGATCGATTCCAAACAAGGCCGCAATTGTTCCCACGGCAACCACATTGGAGTAGATCTTCCCACCAATCTCCGAGGCCGTCCTGGTAAACGCCACGTCTACAAACTTGTGCCCAGCCCGATCAAAATCGTCACCTATTACTTGTTGCTCAGCAAGGATGATTGTCTGAGGAGTAATCCTCTTTTCAACATGTCGGACAGCCCCCTTATCGAGTGGAATAAGAATGTCGATCCGGCTTACGGAGGCACGAACGGGCTCTGAGGACACCCTTATTTGTGTGGAGTTCATTCCACCGCGAATACGTGACATGTATTCCTTTGCCGCAAAGACGTTGTAACCGGCCCGCTTGCAGATTCTCGTCAGAAGATGTTCGACGGACTGTATTCCCTGGCCGGCCCGGCCGCACAGAACCACCGAGATGTCATCTCTCTTCTCAAGCAACATGGTATCGTCCATGGGTCTGTCCGCCAGTCCGGATAGCCAGAGCCATTTCTACGATCATACGCCCAACCGGCTGGTTTTCAATACTCGTCCAGATGACAGAACTCGGCATTTTCAAGCCACATCTGTGGGCGCGACACATATTCTAATATGTTTTCCAAGAGGAAATAGTGCTTCTTCTCTTCATCCGCCAATCTCAGGAAGATCTCTTTCTGATACTCCTGTTCGACCTCATGAGCCTTCTCCGAATAGAAATCCATGCTCTTCTGCTCGAGTCCCTTAGCCTTGCTGTAAAGCTCGACTTGTCCGAGGTCAAAATCGAAGCTCTCGTTAGAGTCCTTTATTTGAGCAAAGACGTTCTTGGCATCGGACAGGACTGTAGTCTCAGCCAGATTAGGCCTGGCGGATCTAGCTTTCTCTATCGCCTTGTAATGCTTTGCCTCCTCGGCGGCCAGCATCTCTAGGATGGTCTGCAACCCTTTGTTGGATGTTTGCTGAGCCAGCTGATAGTAGAAATCCTCGCCGTCCTTCTCCATCTGCATCGCGTAAATAAATATGTTCATCATAAAAAGCAACCTCTAAAAGTTAATCGCCATCTCTCTTGCCCGGTCGATAGCTTCGGCCACCCGCCTCTTCGCGAGTTCCGGACCACCCTGCAAAGTCGGCTCAACGATAACAGAACGAATATCCTTGAAACCCATAAAGCCGAATGCCAGCTCGACATATCTGGTCTGAAGATCGAACGCTTCAGCCTCGCTGCCGGCAGGATATTCACCGCCGCGGGCGTATACGGCCAGCAAGGGCTTCCCGACCACAAGACCTTCATAGCCCTTGTCCGGGCTGTAGCTGAACGTGTGGCCCGGCTGGATAAGAATATCGATATACTGCTTTAACCGATACGGAATACCGAAATTCCACATGGGTACGGCAAGGACGTACTTGTCCGCCGAGGTGAACTGTTCGATCACCTGCTCGACATTCTTCCATACCTGCAACTCTTCCTGCGAGTGGGCCTGACCGTGCAGGATTGTGTACTTGGCCTGCACCGCCAGTCCGTCAAAATTGGGCAGCGACGCCTCAAACAAGTTCAAGGTCACAATTTCGTCATCCGCATGTTCTTGCCCGTAAGATCCAACAAATGCATCGGCCACGGCAATAGAATGTGACCTTTGAATTCTTGGAGAGGCCTGAATATATAGGAGTTTGCCCATGGCCTTCTTCCCTTCTCAAAGTCAATAGCTTTACTTGCCCAGAGCCTGCCTCAGATCCATGGCGTGCTCCTGCTCCATAGCCAGGATATTTCTGAGCTGATGCGCCAGCGCGAATTCCTTGAGTTGTTCAGCCTGCTCTATCCTAGTCTTATACCTGCGCACAGCATCCTCCTCACCATCCAGATCCTGTTGCAGCATCTCGTCATTGTCTTGTGATGTCTGGATCTTCCCGACTGCAACGGTAGGAGAGCCTCGCAGATAGTCTATCTGGTCCGCCAGAATCACGGCATGCTGGATCTCCTCGGTCGCATGAATCTTGAGTTCCTTTATGATGTCTCCATAGGCCGCTCCAGTCATTACCGCCGCGTGATTTATGTATTGAATCGCAGCCGAGTACTCCAATTCTAAGTCACCATTTAACAAGCCAATCAGTTTTTCCGTTGTCACTTCCATTTTTGTCGTCTCCCTTGTATCTAAATCGTGTTCAAATTCTTTCGGCTGTCTTTGCTGCCACTACCGCGTGTATTCGGGCTCCTTGCCCTGCTTCCACTTTATGTTGCACCCGATGCTTGGTTTCTGCTCACGGCCAACCGGCTTTCCCGCCACAACGGCGTCGATCGCCGCCGTCAGATCGGCGCCGGTGACTGGTATCCCGTTGCCCGGCCGGCTGTCGTCCATCTGGCCTCGATACACAAGCGATCTTTTGCCATCGAACAGAAAGAAGTCGGGCGTGCATGCGGCGCCATAACTCTTGGCGATCTCCTGCGTCTGGTCATAAAGATAGGGAAAAGTAAAGCCGGATTCTCTCGCCAACTCAGCCATCATTTCGGGGCTGTCGTCGGGATAATTGGCCACGTCATTTGAATTTATGCCAACGACAGCGACTTCTTTTGCCTGATAGCCTTTGATCAATTCAACGAGATTGTCCAGAACGTGTTTTACGAACGGACAATGGTTACACATAAAGACAACCAGTAAGGCCGGGGATTTTTCGAAGTCGGCAAGTGACACGAGATTGCCTGCTGTATCGGTCAAGCTGAAATCCGGCGCAGACGTGCCCAGGGCAAGCATTCTTGAAGACGTTACAGCCATGATAGACTCCTTATTCGCAAGTTATACCCTTGAGGGTAGTAAATTCGCGAGGGCAAAACCACAACCAGTTGTTGTGAAGGCACTTACCCGCGCAAAAACGGGAATTCTCAATCGGAAGCACAATAATAGACGTATCTACTTGGAAATCTCCAGGACAATCTTGCCAAATTGCCCTGCCGTTTCCATTCTTCTCATTGCATCCTTTATGTTTTCCAACGGCGTCACTGAGTCGATGACCGGCCGCAGTTTTGCTGTGGTGACGGCCTTGACCATCTGACGGAAATCCTCATCCGAGCCCATAGTCGAGCCCATTATCGTTAACTGGTTCCAGTAGAGCGCCCGCAAATCCGTCACTGCGCTGGCGTCGGATGTTACGCCGCACAAAACTATCTTACCACCCCGGCGGACCGCGGAAAAGTCGATGGGCCATGTCGCTGCGCCAACCGTATCAATGACAATGTCAACGCCCATTCCGGATGTAAGGTCTTTCACGCACTGCGAAACGTCGTTGACTGAATCGTAATTGATCGTGTGGTCGGCGCCGATCCGGCTTGCACGCTCCAGTTTCTCATCTGAAGACGAGGTGACGATCACACGTGCGGTCGCGAGCTTGGCCAACTGCAGAGCATAAAGCGCGACCCCACCTCCTATGCCGTGTATCAAGACCGTCTGGCCCGGCCTCAGCCGTGCCCGTGTCATCAGCATCCGCCAGGCGGTAAGCTGTGCCAATACGAAGGCCCCCGCCTCGTTGAAACTCAGATGCGAGGGTTTGGGCGCAACATTTCGAGCCGGCACCGCGACCTGCTCGGCGAATGTTCCATGCCTGCTCATACCTACGATCCCAAACGAGAGGCACTCGCTCTGCTCGCCGCGATTGCAATAGTCGCAGCAGCCACAACTAAGCCCAGGGTTCAGGATCACCTCGTCACCAATGTCCACGCCCCTGACTCTCGATCCGACGGCAATGACCACGCCAGCGGCATCGGAACCAAGAATCTGGGGCTCCGACAGCCTGGCACCGCCTCGACCCTTTCTGAGCCAGATGTCCAGATGGTTCAGTCCCGCAGAACGGACTTCCAGGACAACTTCGTCCTCAGCGAATTCTGGCTCAGGGACTTCTTCGATGCTGAGCACATCCAGCCCTCCATGCCCTCTAATAGTTGCTGCTCTCATTACAATATGCCCTATAATTAATAGCCGCTGTAAATCTGTTCCAATAGCAGGATGGGATTGGAGTCGGCGCTGATGCTGGATGGATGGACCGCCCGAACCCAAACCCGCCCTGCTCTTATTGCCGATGACAGCACCATTAAACACCTTAATGCCGCTGCCTAAAAGTGCAAAATGAAAAAAAGCCGCAAACGCAACCGATTCGTTCCAACTTGCTGCACTACTTGATTAGTCTCGGCTTGCAGACCGACCCTCGGAGAGGCGTTACTCTTCCGCAGTTGCCACAAACATATTTCATCTCAGCCACCATCGGCGCACAGACATGCCGAGGGTCGCTGCTGGAAATACCACAGTGCCGGCACACGTATGCCTTTTCAACCTTAGCAGGCGAACAGAGGTGGGAACGGGTCTTCGTGACCTTCCCACAGGTTGAACAGGCATAGATTGTTGGTTTCTTTGCTTTTGAAGTCTTTTTCTTCTTCGTCGTCTTGGCCATGAACAATCTCCTTGTCAATTATCGAACACAAGTTCTGCAGGGTTACTGTCGGGTCCTGCGCCCCCAGGGTCGCCAATAGTCCCGCTTAGTCAGGCTCAAAGACGTTTAGTCTGTACGAGGAGGAACCCAGGTTTCCAAATGTCCATCCCACAGCATGGGATGTTGCCTCTACCGCTGCGCCAAGTCCAAACACTACCGCCAGACCCGCAGACAGCACACTCAAAAACTTTTGCCCGTTCATGATTGTTTTCTCTAATCTCATCTTGCGACTTTTGTGCTGATGGTAACGGATCAGTCCAAAGTCCAGTTAAGAATCCATACTTTAGGGCTTCTTTATCCTTGTACGGACAATAGTGCCTTAACTGTTCATTTTTTTGTGTCAAAAGCGATTTCTTTACAAAAGACCCGTACAGTGACCGACGGACCGGTTTGCAGATTACAGTGGAATCACCGGATTTCAGTCACTACTGTTGGTGCTGCGGCTGTCGCCGGAGATCGGTCTGCCAAGGCGGCTATCGCTGACGTAAACCCCGCCGGCAAGCACCTGGCGGATTGCTGTTACGATCTTCTCGGCTGCTTCATATTTCGCAACGTATCCCGCCGCCCCGGCCTCAATAGCACGCTGAGCGTAGAGCGGCCCATCATGCATAGAGAGCATGATGACAAACATTTTTGGACATCGCGACCGCATTTTCTCAATAAGTTCCAGCCCGCTAGTGCCTACCGGCGCGATGTCCACGATGACCACATCAAACTGTTGATCTTCCACAGCCTCCAGAGCCTGCGCGGCATTCTCGGCCTCACCGCACACATCGAGGTCACTTTCGGCCCCAAGGAGCTTCGTCAGGGCCTCCCGCACGACTGCATGATCATCAACGACCAAGATTCTGGCTCTTGTGCTTCCGGCGTCTTTTTGCGCCTTGTCCATCACTGCCTCCGGGCTCGCTCTTGGCGACCAGATCCTCAATAAGTCGGTCAAGAGCCAGATTCAACCGCTCGTTTAGACTATACGTGCCCTTATCAAGCTGACAGCGAACGAGAATCACTTTCTTCTTTCGCACTCTTCCTGGCAACGCAGTCTCTTGTAGTATCCAGGCAGTCATTCTGCCCCAGATCCTGCCAAAATTCACCCTGGCCACAGCAATCAACATGTGGCTTGCGGCCACAACCGACTTAGCTCCTTGCCCATTGGCCGGCAGAATTAACATTTTTCACTCCTTTCAGCACCAGGCATATCGCTGCCCCTGTGATCGGGATACTTGGCTATCTGAGCCACTCTGCATCAATCGCAGCTTTCCGTCACTGCGCCTAATTGCAGCCAGGTTTGCCAGCCGTCAATACTTCACGACTGCCAAACCCGGCGTGATAGACTTAGTGCTCCCCACCCAAGTTTACATGCTGTTCACTTCTTGACGCTGCAAACTCTCTTTCTCAAAAGCACTAACCAATACGTATAATGATAGCGACCCGTTGGTCTCTGCAAATCAGCGCAGAGCCTGTTTTTGCTATCGGGTGAAACACCCTCTCGCGCATCGGGGATTTCCCCCAGTCACTAGTCAGCAGGGTACGGCAAATCGGAAGAGAGCTTCTCAAGTACCTCCGCTGGCGGCTGAGAGGTTCGGGTCGGGAGCAATCTGGGGTAGAAGACCACAGACTGCCGCTGAGACTATTGGCCGTCGCAACTGCTTACCCATTGAATCGCGTACTGGAGCAGCTCGGCCGCATCAGCCAGATTCAACTTGTCCTTGATGTGTGCTCGGTAGGTTTCGATTGTCTTGACACTCAAGCACAATCTTTTGGATATCTGACGAGTTCCATGACCCTTGCCGATCAGACGAAACACCTCCAGCTCACGATCGCTCAGAGAATCCACAGGGGATGCATTTGTCACGGTCTGGCCTGTGACCAGTTTGCGGACCATCCTCGATGCCATTCTCTCGCTTACGTATATCTCACCGTCCAGGACTCTGCGAATTGCAGCGATCACATTCTCGGTAGCTTCCTGCTTCATAATGTAGCCCATGGCGCCGGCGCGCAGGGCTCGTTCGGCATACAACGTCTCGTCATGCATGGAAAGGGCAAGAACCGGCAAATCCGGATGTTGCGAATGTATATCCTTTATCAGCTCCAGACCGCTGCTCTCTTTGAGGGAAATATCGACAACGGCTATATTGGGATTCAATTGGCCGATTGCCCGCAGCGCCTCGTGATAATCCTCGGCCTGCCCGCAAACCGTAAAGTCTTCCTCGTGGTTGACAAGCTCTGCAAGTCCCTGCCTGACGATGGGATGATCATCGACGATAAGGATCCGTATCTTGTTTTCGAGCGTTTGGTCCGACTGCTTCTTCCGAGCCATAATCTGCCTCTACATTGAAGTTAACTTACGTGGTTTCGAAACGAGCAGGTCACTATCGTTCCGTCTTTCGGCGCCTTGCGAATATCCAGTGAAGCACCGATTATGTCGGCACGGTGATTCATGATCTGGAGCCCCATACCGGTGCCCCTCGCCTCGGACTGCTCCGGAAAAGCCAGTCCGTCATTGGTGATCGTAAGGACGGCATCATTGGCCTTGGAAGCCAAATCAATCCGGATATTCTTGGCCTTGCCGTGTTTGATCGCATTGGTTATGGCCTCCTGCGTGATGCGATAGAGGTGTGTTGCCACTTCGGCATCGTCTATCTCAACGGGCCCATTATCAACGAGAGTACAGCGGACACTGAACATCTTCTCGGTGGTTGCCGCAAGCTCCTGCAGTGCCGCTACCAGGCTGCCCGCATCCAGATCTATGGGATGAAGTCCCTTGGCAAGGCCGCGCGTCTGGTCCATGGCTTCGTTGACGAGTTTCTTTATCTCCGCGGCATCGGTCGCCTCATCAGTCAGTCTATTACTGGTGAGCCTTTGCTCCAGGACTTTCATCATGAAGGCGATGCCAGTAAACTGCTGGCCGATGCTGTCGTGAAGCTCTCGTCCGATTCGCCTCTGCTCACGTTCGCTGATATTCAAGATCTCCTTTTCCAGACGTTTGCGCCCTTCGATCTCCTGCAGCAGCTTCTCGTTCGCATACGTCAATTCCGCCGTGCGGATCTGGACCAACTCTTCCAAGCGGTCCCTGTATTCTATGAGATGCTCTTCGGCTCGGATTCTTGCCATGCCGATGCCGATGCTCTCACCGATTTCCTCGAGAAAACGAATCATCTCAGGCGTGAAACGCCCCCGCCGGGTATCGTTGAGCTGGAGCAATCCCACTATCTCGTCACCGCAGCGCAGTGGAATCAGCGCCACTGATTCATACCCCGCCTTGTTACACTGATTCCTGGTGGGAACACCGAGAGCCTCGGGATCTGTGTGAGCCAGCAGCTCTGTTGTGCTGTTCGTCCAGAAACTCCCCCCTTCAGTGAAGAACGGCAAAGTCGCATCGGTACGACTGCGCAGTACGTTGCCACACATGCACTCTATGACCGGGCGGCCCTGCGAATCGTAGATCGGTTCGCCGGCTTCGTCACGACAACAGAGGTAATTCTCTGCGGCGACAAAATCTTCACCGAAACCATTCACTTCAAGATAAGGAAAGTCATCACCTTCGCGCCGGCGAATCGCCACGGCATCAAAGGCCGTAGCATTCTTGACGAGATTGAGGACCTCGCGCAGCAGGTTAACTCCCGTGCCTCCACGATTCAGACACCTCAGGATTTGCCCGGCCAATTGCTCGTCGACGATATCAATTGCCGCTTTTCTTCCTTCAGCTGCCATAACCGTCAGTATCCCACATTTGCCGCCCTCAAACAACGATTCTCATAACTCGCAGCGAAGAACCTCAAGCCCGTCGGCCATCTCCGGGGGTTACACATGCTCGCTGTGCTTGCAGATCAATAGAATCCGAACTCGAGAGCCGCATCGAACAAGGCGACAATATTCTCAGCCGGGACGCCCGCCTGGATGTTGTGAACATTGTTGAAAACGTAACCGCCGTTTGGTTTGAAGATTTCAAGGTTCCTTCGCACGTGCTCTCTGATTTCGCCGGGCGCAGCGAAAGGCAAGACGTGCTGGGTGTCTATGGCGCCGCCCCAGAACGTGAGTTTCTCGCCGTATCTGGCCTTCAGTTCCGCCGGATCCATTCTCTCGGCGCTGGTTTGTACGGGATTGAGAATATCGATTCCATTGTCGAGAAGGTCCGGGATGTACTCGGCGACCGAACCGCACGTGTGATACCAGATCTTGGCCTCGGTGAGAGACTTGATATGCCCGACGAGCTTCTTTTGCCGGGGCTTGACAATCTTTCTGTAGAATTCCGGAGAAAACAAGGGCCCCCACTGACCGCCCACGTCGTCGCCTATCATGACGACATCGACAACGTCACCCACTTCGGCCATGAAGCCCGTGTAATAGTCGATCCAGAATGCGAGTGTCCTGTCCAGCAGCGCCTCGCAGAATGCCGGGTTGTCCATCATGTCGGTGAACCACCGTTCAAGTCCCCGCATATACCAGCATATTTCGTAGACCACTCCGCCGATGCCGGTCGATATCGCGTAGGGCGTCTCGCTTTGCAGCTCCAAAGCCCTCTGGCGAACCGACGTAAAGCGCGTCCGATCAGACCCCGAGGGGAAAGGATAGTCGGCCAGGTCCTCTATTCCGGCGTCGGCCAGCGGATGATGAGAGATGTCCATGTAAAGCTGTTGATCATCAGGCATGGACCATACGACACCGAACTCGTCGGTAAGATCGTGCCAGAGTCTGCCGTCACGCTCATTTTGTTCGATTCTGCCCTGGAAACTGTCGGGCCCATGGGCACAGACGTAGCGGATATCCACGCCAAATCGTTCGAGAAGCTCCTCGCACGGCACAGCAAGCTGCTGCACAGGATCCAGAATCGTTATGTCGTCTTCTATACCCAGATGAGCTATCAGCTCGGAGTAGGCTCTGGCGTGTATCCCTGTCTGAAAGCCGCCCAGGTCTATGGGAACCCTGTCGGGAATCTCGTGATTGAGAGCCTTCAGTACTCGCTGTCTCGAAGTCATCGTTTCCTTGCCCGCCATTCTAATCCCCGCTTTCGGTGGCTGCCGAGTCCTACCGGCCACTTGATGCCAGATAATTTCCCAAACCCACGACAAGAGTCGACAATATCAGCACAAGTATACCGAGAAGAATTAGCCGATGCGTGTTCCGGCTCGAACCTTTCCATTCATGAAAGATCAAGCCCCAGATATTGCTGAAAACAATAATGAAAGCCATGTGAATGGTCCAACTGGAGAAACCATACTTTCCCATTTTGGTCGTGCCCATTCCGTAGAACATGAACTGGAGATACCACGTAGTCCCGGCCAGAGCCGAGAAGACATAATTGCCTAAAAGAGAGGCGTTACCGGCAGCGCGGTAATCTTTGTGCGTTTGGTTCTTGAGATTCAAGAAGACGCACCAGACGAAATTTGTTGTGAAACCACCGGCAAGAATGAATATGAAGACGGGCGTGTTCTTCCAGAGTGTGGCGGTCCCGGACTTCTCTGCAAGTGTCGCGATCGGCTCACCGGCTGCGATGGCAAAAGCCATGCAAGCGCTCATGACCCCGGCAAACATTGCAATCCAAAGTCCTTTGACGAAGTTGAACTCAGCGATGACCTCCTTCTTCCTCTCAGCCGAGAGTTCCTTCTCTTTCGCTATTCCCGCCCAGCCGCACACAGTAATCCCGGCAACGCATATCAGCACTCCGCCGAGCGTAGTCAGCCCCGATGCACTGGTGACAAGTTCGCCGAAAATGCGGCCGTATATCGGAGGAATTATCGTTCCGAAGACTGCACAGAATCCCAGGGCAATTGCATACCCGAGCGACATTCCAAGATAGCGCACCGACAGCCCGAACGTCAGCCCGCCAACGCCCCAGAGCAATCCGAACAGGTAACTCCACATGATGCTGTCGGCCGGTGCCTTGCTTAGAACGGATTTCAACTCAGGCACGGTCGCCACTGCGACCACCCATGGCATTACAATCCAGGAGAAGACACCGCCCACAAGCCAATAACTCTCCCATGCCCAATTGCGAACCTTTTTGAACGGAATGTAGAAACTGCCCGCGGCAAATCCACCCAATGCGTGTAGTATGACCCCAAGTGCAACCATGGTAAAAAACTCTCTCAATGCGTATCAGGCGAAGTCTTTATCGGTACAAGAAAACGCTTTTCAATAGCATAATGAATCTGCCCCGTCAATACAACGGCTTTCTGCCCTGTATTTGCTTCAGCTCTTGCAGCAGGCCGCCGAGCGCCGGCGCAAGTCTTGTTTGGTGCTTGATGAGATTTTCTCTTGACACCGGTATAGGGCATTTGGTATAATGATTACCAATGATAAAGTGAGGGGGCATCCGAAGAAGTGTCGCCTGATAGCACGCTGTGGGGGTGGGCTAAGTCCGAAGCACTAAATCCGAAACTCGAAACAGTCTCGAATGTTCAAAGTGCAAATGTTGAGAACAGAGCAAGTAGCGTGACGCCTCGAATCTTCACATTTCACTTTTGATTTGTTTCGGCTTTCACTTTGTGGGGGGATGAAGATGAAGAAGTTGGGTGCAATTCTTGCGTTAGCACTGTTTGTGTCGGCGCCAGCCGCGCAAGCCGGTTCAACTTTGACTTTCGACGAGCTGCCCTTTCAGTCAGTTGACGGTCTAAGCTACAAAGGAGTCACTTTCGGTTTTACTGTTTGTGGTAGTCCCTCGACTGATGCTCACTACGGCGGCATTGGACCCGGGACACTGACCTATCTTGAGGGCAAGACACTGGAAGGCAACGCACGAGGCATCTTGACGCTTGATTTCGCTTCGCCGATCAGCCAGCTCGAATTCGGCCTTGCTCTGAACACAAGAGATCCGGTGACAGGCGCCTATACAGTCGAGCTTTTCGACGATTCGCTCGCATCGATGGGCGTGATCTCACAGAACACGAACCCTCTAATCTACTGGTCGGAAGAGCAGTTCACGTACAGCGGCACACCGATCAGCCGGGCGGTCATTGATTTTAACCAATCTTATGCCAGGCGATTTGCCGTAGATAATCTGAGCACCAACACTGTCCCGGCACCAGGCGCGATCTTACTGGGCAGCATCGGTGCGAGTTTCGTCGGCTGGCTCAGAAGGCGCAAAACACTGTAGAGCGGACAGTAGCCACAATCAAGGATATGGCAGGGGCTGTGAGCCTAATTCTCACAGCCCCTGCTTTTTCTTCTCAGCAGCCTTCTCAGTCGTCAGCATATTCTTCGAATGCCTACCGATACAGCCGGATGTCATCGAAGTACATCGTCCCTGCACTGCCGGCTCCGGAAGGCGCGTTCTTGGTGCCGATACCGATACTTATCGAGTTGACGTTGGTCAGGTCTATCGCGAATTCCGACAGCTCGATCATCCACTGTTTCCAGCCAGTCAATTGGGTTGCACTCGCATCGTCGTGATAGACCAGGGCCGTGCCGTTTAGAGCAACGTATATCCGGTCGGCGGCATTTGCCGAATTGCCTCTCAGCCACAACGACAACTTCGTGACGCCTTCCACGGTCCAATCACCTCTAGTCAGCGTCAATGTCGCTTCGGATGTCTTGCCGGCGTTGTCGTAGCGATATATCATCGACTGAGCCCCGCTATGCACAATGCTCGTCTCGGCATAGGGCGGCAGATCGTTTCCGACCAAGGCCCCGTTGGTCAGCGTTCCAAAGCCGTCGATCCACTTGTCGAATATCCTGTTGCTGTTGGGATCAGGGGGATCGATATCATTGTAAGACTCAAAATCGTCCACGAGAATGAAATCGGCTGTTGCAAAAGTCCACACAAGGCCTTTGACAGTCCCGCTTGGATAGACCTCATCGACGCGCCACGCATAACTGCTGTCCCAGGCGAGTCCGCCGGGGTCATAGCTCTCGGCGCCCAGGGCGCTGGCGCCCACATATTCGGGTGAGGCCGTGGTAGCGTTCTTGACGGCATCGGCATCGGCGCCGAAATACAACTCGTGCGAAGCAGCCGTTTCCGCCGCGGTCCAACTCAGAGTCTCGATCATCTGCACGTCTACCGCGCCATTAATCGGCTGTGGATTGCCAACCGCACCCGGCGTTGTGAAGCTCCAGATGTCACCCTTGTGCGTTTCAAAGCCGTCGAACTCATCGACGCGCCAGTAAAGGACCTTCTCGCGTTCGAGAGCGCCGGGATCATAACTTGGGGATCCTAAAGGCATACCGCCGGTAGCGTTGTTTACGTCGTCAAAGTTGTCACCGAGGTAGACTGTGTGCAACTTGGCGCCGTAACCGCCCGTCCAGGTGAAGATCGCATTCGGGTCCACAAATCCGGCGCCATCAGCCGGGTCGGGAGCATAGGCCGTCTTGGGTGGAATCGAGAAACTCCAAACGGTCCCCTTCCACGGGCTGTTCGGATCGGCCTCGTTGACCTCGTCGACTCGCCAATAGTAGCTTGCGCCTGCAATGAGGCCCTCGGGAACGGGGAATCCCGGGAAACCGACAACGAGCATCGTTGCGGTCTGATTGCCCACGAACGTTCCCTCGGCCCCCTCATTCACGTCGTCGAAATTGTCACTCAGATACACATCGTGTGAGACCGCAGAATCTCCCGCGCGCCAGCTTAGGTTGGCCCAAGTGGCTTCGACGAGAGCACCATCAGCTGGATCGGGGCCCAGAGCATACGGATACTCTGAGCCGGCGCCTTCCATGACAGCCAGAATCTCCACGTCCGTCAAAGCGTGGTTGTACAACCTCACGTCATCGATGAGACCATCCCAGAAGTTCGACAAATTCTTGTGACAACCGATGAAGTAGCCACCAGCGGAATCTTCCATGCTCATCGGGCTTGGCGCGCCTTCTGGCTGGCCATTCACATAGATCTGGACGTTGTCAGTGCCTCCACCTTCTGTTACAACGACCGCCGCGTGATACCAAGTGTCGGCTTCCACATAAAATCCTGAGGGGACTGTGGCGCCGCCGAGGAACGAGCGGATTTCCGCATCAGCGGCTACGAAGAGCCATGTCCGACCCGTGCCGCCGGCGTCTCCCTGCTGAAACACCTCTTTGTTTTCGCTGGGCATCTCGTCCAGCTTGAACCAGGCGGCGATTGTGAAATCACCCTGGTTGAGCACGGCCAGGCTCGAATTGTGGGGGATCGTAACATGGCCGCTTGATCCGTCGAAATCCAGCGCCCCGCCAATCTTACCGATCGCCCCCCACTGAGTAGTGCCGACAAGCGTGCCGTCGTTGCCGTTGCCGCTGGCGTCAGCGGCCGTTGCGCCGGCGGTCTCATCGAACTTCCACCAGCCGACAAGTTCAGCGCGCGCTGCGCCGGTAAACACCAGGCTCAATACCATGACAAAGAATGCTCTTCTGCACATGACATTCCTCCTTCACTAAGGTTAGGTTAAAATGGTCGACAAAAGTCGCCGCCTTGGCGAGATTGCGCACCGTTAATGACATTGTCCGACGATTTGAAGTTACCGTCCTTCCATCCGATACCCGGCGTTAAAGGCCAAACGAAAGGTGAAAATCCGCTGTAAACCACAAACTTCTCACCCGTCGGCAGACTGAAAACCTGCAAACCTCGTCAACGCCGTTTATAACAGATTTGCCCCTTTCCGGTCAAGGAAATTCTCCACAGCGCAGATCGGTCTTTCGGCGCGTTCTCCCAGTTCTTTGGACACAAGAAGCATGTCTAAGCCACCAATTTGCCGTCTCGAAACAGCAGAATAGACGATACGTGCCAACAGAGCCTATTGCGATTTTTATTGCGTCTCGCCCTTTTTCCGAACCGGCGCTTGCCGCCGACCGTATGGTATGAAGGATGGAGCCGTGGCAGGCCGGGCTAAACCACCTACTCCTCCTCTCGGCCTGCTTTTATTTTGAACTTATCCCGTTAACATACAGCGCCGAGCATTCCGGGACCTTGGGGCTGTCTTGATATCTAAATCGCAGGTAAGTGCTCATTTTCCGCCGTATCGAGCCTACCGGCCTTTCGAACGGGCATATTGTCGCCGTATGCCCTGCTGGTGTCGGGTGTGACGCTACGGCGAAGGCACCGAGATCCTGGCGGCGACTCGCGCATGTTGAGATTGACAGGCGGGGGCAACCACACAGGTCGGCCCCCACCATGTCAATGGCACGACTACATGTTCTTTGCCTGTGCCTTTTGCTTCTGTCTCTGTAGACGCTGTTGCTCTTCGATCTTCGGAATGACGTTCTCGAATACCGATTTGGTCTCGAGCAGGTGTGCTTTCGGCATCACAATCTGAAATGCCAGGTTGCCCGCTTCGGTGGTCCGGCCGGCAAAAGCGATGTTGCTTTCGGTCGGTGTGTCAAACTCCGGCACCTCTGCCCCCGCGGCGGTGGCCATGAAACCGGCGACCATCTGCATATATCGGACAAAATTGAAAGTGCCGACAACATCGGCCTTATCACCGTTATCGAGCACGTCCAGTGCGGCCTTCGTCTGCGAAGCGATCTGTTTGGGACCTCCAGCCCTGACCTGGTCGATCAGCTCATGGATCATCCCGTCGGCATCGCCGCCGAGTGTATACACACAGTTTCCTTTCTCAAAAGCCCACCGGTAATCCAGACCATCGCCGAACATCTTCTCGAACATCTTGGACATCTCGGCCTGCATCTCGCCGTCGCCGCTAACCTTGATCCCCAATTTAGCAGCACCGATCTGCGCACCTTTGTAGGTGCCGGCATCGCGGTCGACCTCGACGTCCATTTCAATGCCGAATCCTTTGTACAGATCGGCAAGGACACCGCCTTCGTCCATCAACTTCAACTCCTCTTCGAGCACCTGCTTGAACGCGTCTTGGTCTTTGACCTGGATGACGTACTTGCCCGTGAACGGCATCGAGTCCTCGGAGTTGATGCCAAACGTGATGGCCAACGAATCGCCCATCGCGTCGACCCCTTTGGTGATGAGTTTCTCCAGATGTTCCACGTCCGCCTCGCTCATCCCTCCGGGTATCATCTTGGCCATGAGCTTGAAGAGGCCCGCATAGGTGGTCTTTAGATTCTCATGGTCGACCTTACCGGCCACGTTTAACATAGCACCGTTTTCGAGGTAGCCCAACACATGGTCGAGATCGCCCTCCAGTGGCTCACCTACGACCGCCGCCATCATGGAACCAGGCACGGGCTTTAGACCCAAGGTGACGCTGCAGGCCTCGGCGCTCGGCGCCACCCCCAGCGTAACATTGTCAGTCCCCTCGAGCACGACCTTGAAGATGGCGCCGTAGAAATCGACGATCCCGGCTATGTTCTCAGCAGGCATTGGCATCGCTTCGCCACTCTTTTGGGCCTTCTCCAACTCGCCCTTCATCTTCTGGAGCACACCGAGGGCCATCGGCTGGATCATTGGAGAGGCCTGTTTGACGTTCAAATACACCCATACCGGGGAGCTTGTGGCCTGTTTCCTCGTAGCTGGATCGAGGTTGGCACCCAGACTCTGCCTTCTTTGGTTCAGCAATTTCTTGACTGTGATCAGTTGCTCGCGGGCATTGGGCGGACAGAGCAGGGCAGACCGCTGGAAATTCGTCACCAACCCCGCAGGCCCGCCGTTGACTGTTATCGTCGATATTCCCTGCTCGTCGGCCTCTCCGACGTTGGGATTGCGGGAGACAAAGTTCTCATATTTGTTGACCGGCAGCAAAGCTCCGATGAACATGTTGCCCATCGGACCGGGCGCAGCCGACTCACCCTCAACAGTCAGGGCGAAAATCGCGATACTCCCTTTCTTGTTGACGCCCCTGAGTTGGTCGCCGCCGAGCAATCCGGTCAATTTGGACAGCAAGGCTGCCTTGGCATCCACGGGAGCGACGTCCTTCAGGAACGCGTTGACCGAATCCAGGGTAGCGTCAAAACTGTTGATGCGCACACAAAACAGGCTCCTGGCCGGGATTGCCGACATCACACCTGCGCCGGCACCGCGGCGGGGCTTTTTGGCTTCTGTCGCCCACACGCCTCCTGTGGCCAACAAGGCCACTGTCGCTGCGAGCACGGTGTTTCTCAGACCTTTCGAATTGAACATGATCGCTCCTTTCTAAATTGACCGACTTTCTGTGTTAACCGCTTACAATACTAATAACGCGCGACAGAGAGGAATATCACAGTCTTTTTTAGAAAATTCGGCGCAATTTGGTATTTTGTCGGCGCCAGTGCGCAATTGCCTCTGTCAACACGAGAAACCTCAAGGCCAGGTGACAGATACGTCTATATCCGGATCGGCCTTCTTGATCCTCCGATACTCATTCCTCTGTATGCTGCACATGATCCCATTCAGGAAAGGAAATACCATGAAAAACCACATAACTAGTAGAATGACCACAAAGTTGCCGGTGCCGTCGCGAACCAGTGTGCGAAAGTGCTGCAAGAACTGCAATCCGTTGTCGCCACTGAGGAAGCTGACACGATCGATGGCCCAGGGGATCGACAACCCGACTGCCAATCCGCCGGCGGCAATTATCCCGCAAGCAACCCGACCAACTGCCGCCAGCCCCAGAGCGGCCCCCAGAGGTGCAAGCGATACGCCGCCGACCGCTACCGACCCGGCCAGCGCCACCGCCCCGAAGGCAATTAGACCCAGACTGATGTGACCAAAGGCAAACAGGCCCATCGCGACGTTTCCGAAGGCAAGGACTCCGACCGCCCTCGGGCCCACGGCGACAACCCCGCGAGCCGTGCCCTCAGTGCGAACGTCCAACAACGCAAAGCCCTTCCTCAGACCGTAGCCCACGGTCCGCACGGAGCCGTGATCCTTGATGGCCCGCGCGACGGCGTCTTCGTTCGGCAGGCCCTGTGCTTCTAGTTCGGTTATCTTCTGCCTCAGATGGTCCTCAAGCTCGAGCCGGATCTTCGTCGCTTCGTCCGGCTTGCGATTGGCGTAGATCATGACGTGGTCAAGATATTTTTGAAGTGCCCGACTCATGATACAGCTCCTTTCACTTTTGGCTGCGGCGAGAGTCTTTCTGCCGAGCCCACAACTTTGGTCATTACAGTCGAGAGAACCTCCCACTGCCGGCGGCTTGCGGCGAGGGTCCTGTGCCCTTTTGGGGTCAGACGATAGTACTTTCTCTGCCGGCCGTTCTCGGCCAAACGCCATTTGGCGATTATCAACTTCTTGTCTTCCATCCGATACAGAACGGGATATACCGTGCCCTCGCCAAGCCTCAGGATTCCCTCGGCACGAACGTTCAAGTCTTTGACGATGGCATAGCCGTAGCTCGGCCCCGATTCCAGAATTGCCAATAGCAGCGCCTCTACGTTGCCATCAAGTGCCTGTTTGCTCAGTCTCGTCATATATAGTGCTCCTGATTGAGAATTCCCGTTCTTGGGCGGGTAAGTGGTTTTATAATAACAGGTTATGGTTCTGCTCGCGGGAATCTACTACCCTAAAGGGTATCTCTGCTCTCCGGCAAAATCCAACTTGGTTAGTCCAGGCTCATCACGATGCCATACCTCATAGTGCAAGGTATATCTTATACTATACAGCGCAAGGTGTGGTTGTCAAGGCGAAGTTTGTGATTTTTCAGATACTTTCTTGCCTTATCAGATCGATGGGTAGGCTGACCGCCCAGACGAGGTCCCACGGGCCCTTTCAATCAAAAAAATCGTCTGGGCAGAGGCCGTTAGCTGCAATATTGGCATACTGCTGGGCTTCTGTTCAGTTCTGGACAGTGGTTTCGTATCGAACGCCGTCGGGAACCGGGACCGGTACGGCCACAGTGATGCCATGATCACCCTCGGTCTTACGAGAAGAATCGACCGCGACAAATGCAGTGTACGATGACATCAGGCCATACTCCAGGGCTACCTGTTTGATCTCGCCGGCTAAGTCGGGATTGCTGTCATAGACGGCCTGATTACCCAGGGTCTCGATCTTCTTGCGGGCCCATACGCAGGCGACTCCCGGATGCGTGGCGCTC
>LJTR01000239.1 GCA_001303465.1 Phycisphaerae bacterium SG8_4 | reverse complement strand
TTCGGTCCTCTGAAGATCATCTGCGAACTGCTCAGGATCGAAGGCTTCCCATGCCCTGTGACCGCTTCTTTGTGCCAGTTCCGGCAGGGCGGCCAGACCCCGGTCGATGACCGCCTCTATCCCGGCCTTGTCCAGCTGGAGGTTTTCCCTGCCCTCGCCCAGCGGGACATCGCGGGCAATGTCGGCAGCGATCCTGTCGGTGTCGACCTGTCCTTTAGAGAAGGGCGTGCGCAGCAGTCGCATCCCGCAGTTTATGTCATAGCCGACGGCGGCGGGCATGATAGCACCGCCGAGTCCTATGACCGCGCCGATAGGTACGCCGAAACCGACGTGAATGTCGGCGGTCGCACAGACTTTCTTCGCCGGCGGCAGAGAAGCTGCGTCACAAAGCTGGCGGACCGCATCCGGTTCGAGTCTAATAGCTCTCGATGCGAAAATGGTCGCGTCGGTTACCATCGCCCCGGCTCGTTTGATCCGCAGGCGAAAAGGGTCGAGGCGAACGAGTTTTGAGGGTAGTTCGGCCACCTGATGGAGAAGCCCACATTCTATCTTGCCACTGTGCATGCCCGCGCGGGCATATACCTGGGCTTGACACAGTATTGGTCCGATTTTATCAGCTCTCTTGTGAGAGTCAAAGACGAAAAGCAAACCCAAGGCCGAAAATGGCGCTCATTGACCTGTTGAACCGAAATGACTTGACAAAAGGCGGCTTTAAGGTTAAAGTAGACAGTGTCTAATGCAGATATCTGCTGGAGACTGTCTAACTCGGAGTCGGGTTTTTTTAGGGTGTTTGCAAAATGAAGGTAAAATTGGCGTTTTCCGCTGTTCTGGTGGTATTTCTTGTCCTGGTGACAGATTCGAGTGTGATGGCCGCTGATACGAGGGCCATTGACACAGTGCTGAAGAAGACAGTTCTCGAAACCCAGGATTTCAAGGTTATTGACGATTTTCTCGCCGAGGCGGTGCAGGAATTGGTCAGGGAGAGAGATTTCACGACTATCGCGAGAAATCGCTCGGTCATTATCAGCAGAAAAGGCGAGCAGCCTCAATACGTCCAACAGTTTCTGCAATCGGCCCTCAAGCATATCCAGGCAGGCTTCGGCAGGGCCGAGCAGCTGAGTCCCGAGCAGCGCAAGACCAACGTAGTGGTCAATCTTCTGATCCTGATAGATGGTTTGGAAGACCTTGCGCTCGCGGATATGGCCTTGGCGAGGTTCAAGGACGAGAATGCCGTCGTTCGGTATTGGGCCGTCCATTGTCTTTCAAGTCCGGCTATCGTACAACAGTTGAACGCCGGGGCGGCATCGAACCCGGGGCCGGCAGCGAGCATCGCTACGCAGTTGAAGGACATAGTTGACAGCAGCAGCGTCGAGACGCTGGCCCTGATCGCTGGATTTGGGGCCACGATAGACATACCGCAGGGCGAGGAACTGCTGCTGCAGGTAGCCGACGCGCGGATAAAGAGGTACGCGGACTGGACCGTCAAGCATGAGCTTTCCGAGATTGCCCTCTTGAAATTGCTGGAAAGCAAGCTGCCCTTGTCATCGCAGGGCCCAGGTGGTGCGGTGCCGGCGGGCCTTGGTAAACCGGCCATCGCTCAGCGTTTTGCGCAGTTGTATTCCTATGCGATACAGAGATATCTCAAGGGCCAGGGCGTTTTGAACGACACCCAGAAAGATCATTTGGCCTCGGTGTTGGTCGAGGTTCAGGAAAAATGTGTCAGCCGACTTCTGGGCACGCCGCAAACGACTTTCAGAAGGGCCATCGAGCGAGCTAATCTGGCGGCCATCGTGGACGAGCACAACGGACTGCTCGGCAACGGCACCACGGCCGGCCAGTTACCCTCCAAGCTCGGATTCGACTACGGCACAGACAGCGCCGGAGCCAAACGCATGGCACCTATCCCTCTGTCGGACCCGGTCGCGAAATGATCAATGATTAATGATGATTGATTATTGGCCGATCGACTCCTTCCCAACGGGGCGTCGCCTCAGGGCAGGGCATATGTGCTTTCCAGACAAGCCCGTCAAGCATTGAGGAATTGATCTATCGGTCCCTTCCTGAGTTTTGTGTGACATGTCGACCCTCTCAAGTGCTTGACGAGGCGCACCTGTCGTGCACAAATTTGCTCGAATATCCTTTGCCGTGAGTCGACCTTCCTGTTATAGTGTTCCCGATTGAAACTTCCCGTTCTTGTGTGGGTAAGTGGCTTCAAAATAACAGGTTATCGTTTTGCCCGCGACAATTTGCTACCCTCAAGGGTATAAGATACTGCGGCTGCCCAAACGGGTGGGCGTTTTGCTGATGGATCTCGAGATATTGATTGAGAGGATTTTGAAATGGCAATTGATGCAAAAAAGGTGTCGGCCTGTCTCGAAGAGTGCAGGCAGCACCTGACTGGTGAGCTGCTACCATTTTGGCTGGACAGGTGCAAGGATGACGAAAACGGCGGGTTCATTACGCATTTCGACAAGGACGGCAACGACAGCGGCGAGGATGAAAAATCCATGCTGGCCCAGGCCCGCACAGTCTATTCTATGGCATCGGCTCACCGCGCCGGCTTCGGCGAGGGCCGGTGCGCCGAATACGCCAGGCACGGCGTCGATTTTCTGATCGACAAGATGTGGGACGCCGAGCACGGCGGATTCTTCTGGATCACCGACCGCGCCGGCAATGTCACCTGCGACAAGAAGATCCTGTACGGTCTGTCCTTCATCTTGTATGCTCTGAGCGAATATACCCTGGCAACCGGAGACGTCCGCGGCAGAGAATACGCCGAGAAGACCTTCGACCTTCTCAAGAAGCACGCGGCCGACACGATGTATGGCGGTTACTTCGAGATGTTCGAGAGGAACTGGGACCTCTGCGGGCCCGGCCCACAGGGTGGGGACAGAAAGACCCTTGATGTCCACATGCATCTGATGGAAGCGTTCACGACGCTCTACGAATGCACGGGTCAATCCATCCACCGCCGAACGCTCGTCGAAGATATCGACATCCTGTTAAAGAGGATTCTTCACCCGCAGTACGCGACCGGGATACCACAGTTTACGCCTGACTGGAAAGTCGCGCCGCAGATCAAGTTTGACATTGTCTGGGGCTGGGACCGCTTCGCCGAGGGCGGGCAAAAGGACAACGCCGAAGACAATACCTCGGCCGGGCACAATGTAGAGTTTGCCTGGCTGCTCGCGCACGCCACCGACATCATGGGCGGTTGTTTCGAGAGCTACAAAGATGTCATCAAGAAGGCGACCGATCACGGAATGACCAACGGCATCGATCCGGAATATGGAGGTGTCTACGTGGAGGGCCCCCACGCAGGCGGCGTTTACGATATGGAAAAGGAGTTCTGGCAGCAGGCCGAAGTGATGATCGGAATGCTGGAGGCGTGTCTGCGTTTTGGCCCCGACCGATACTGGGACGCATACGAAAACGTGCACCGTTTCGTCTTCGACAAGATGATAAACCATCCCGTTGGCGAGTGGTGGCCCCTGTTGACCAGAGAGGGCGAGCCGATCTGGACACACATGAGTCATTCGTGGAAAGTCAACTATCACACCATTCGTTGTATGGTCCAGTCCATACAGCGTCTTGAAAAGTTGCTGAAGAAACACTGATGGCAGAATCTTATCGTATGGACTACGGCGGTAAATACAACGTATTCGACATCGGTCAAATCAACACGTACCCCTTGTGCGCCCGGTCCAACAAGGTTACCCTCGATGACCTTGTTCGCCCCGAAAACCTTGACAAGATCACCGTCGAGTTGCCGGATAGAACTTGCCGCGACATCGAGACCGTTGCTCGGGCGATGGTCTCGTGCCGAAAGTCCGACAAGCCCGTTGTCATTTTCTCCGGTGCCCATTTAGTGAAGAACGGCCTTGGTCCTTTGCTTGCCGACCTTGTAAGGCGAGGTCTTGTGACTCTGGTAGCCGGCAACTGTGCTACGGCCATCCACGATTTTGAACTGGCGCTGATAGGCCAGACCAGCGAAAATGTCCCCGACGCTCTTGGCAAAGGCCAGTTCGGAATGGCTTACGAGTTTGCCTACATCAATTGCGCTCTGTCTGAAGGGAACAAATACAAACTCGGCTTTGGCGAATCGCTCGGGAGAATGATCCTTGACGAGGATTTTCGCAACCAGATTCTTGGTGCGGTCGCAAAAGGTAATTCGCCGAGGGATTTCGCCCACCTCGAAGTCAGTGTCCTTGCCGCCTGCTACGAAAAAAACGTTCCTTTCACCGTTCACGCAGGGATAGGCACAGACGTAATCGACCAGCACCCGTCTTTTGACGGTCAGGCCAAAGGCGGCTGCTCAGGCCGGGATTTCCTCATTTACGCGAAGGAAATAACCAAATTCACGCATGGCGGCGTCCTCATAAATATCGGAAGCGCCGTGACAGGCCCGGAAGTCCTTCTCAAGGCCGTCTCGATGGTCGCCAATGCGGGCAAGGTCCCGAACAGTATCATCACCGCCGATTTTGACCTCCGTCAGCACAATCCCGATGCGATGAATGACGAATCTTTGCAGGGCTATTACTACCGTGATCAGAAAAGCGTTGCAACGCGTATCCCCCAGGCCTTTGCCGGCAAGGGCTTTTACATTCAAGGCAACCAAAAACAGACATTTCCACTACTTTATCGGAAGGTTATTGGACAATTGTGACAAAAAGGTGTTTGGCTATGAAAGAGGATCGCATCAGCGAAATTGCAGCTCGGATCAAGAACGTCAAAGTAGCAGTCTACGGTGACTTTTGTCTCGACGCCTACTGGCTGCTCGATCCTCGCGATTCGGAGGTCTCTCTCGAAACCGGCCTGCAGGCACGCGCGGTCGGCAAACATTACTATTCGCTTGGCGGTGCCTCGAATGTTGTCGCCAATCTTGCAGCGCTCGAACCGGCGGCGATTAAGGTCATAGGTGTTATCGGAGACGACATTTTCGGCAGGGAGCTGACTCGCCAGTTCGAGGAACTGGGCGTCGATACGATTTGCCTGGTAGTTCAAAAGGATGATTTCGACACTGTAGTGTTTGGCAAGCCCTACCTTGAGGGTAATGAACAGCCGCGGATGGACTTCGGCTTTTTCAATAAGCGAACTGAGGCGACCGACCGGGCTATCCATGACGGGATAAGAAATGCGCTCAAGACAGCGGATTGCTTGATCGTAAACCAGCAGGTCCCCGGCTCGATCACCAACGAGTCTTTCATCGACGGGGCCAACGCCCTGTTTGAAGAGTTCACCGACAGAATCGTTTTGCTCGACTCACGGCACTTCGGCCACAGATTCAAGAACGTCTACCGCAAGACGAACGATTTCGAAGCGGCGCGTCTGAACGATGTGGACGTCAAGCTGGACGATGTTCTCACGTTTGCTGACGTCAAGAAATACGCGGGGAACTTATACAAACAGTTCAACAAACCGGTCTTTCTGACGAGGGGTGCGCGAGGCATAGTGACCATCGATTCCGAGGGCGTGCACGAGATACCTGGCATCCAACTGTTGAAGAAGCTTGATATCGTTGGGGCCGGAGACACAGTGACGAGTGCACTTGCCCTCTGCCTGGGCGCGGGTGTCGGGCCAGCCGAGGCTGCCGAGTTCGCCAACTGCGCGGCGGCTGTCACCGTTCAGAAGCTGTTCCAAACCGGCACCGCATCGGCTGTGGAAATAATCGAAATCGGCAAAGACCCGGATTATATTTATCAACCGGAACTTGCCTTCGACATTCGCAGCGCCCGGTATTACGAAGACACAGAAATAGAATTGTGCTGCGAATCAATCCCGCCCGGTCAGATTAGACACGCAGTCTTCGACCACGACGGGACCATAAGCACGCTGCGGCAAGGCTGGGAGCAGATAATGGCGCCCGTGATGATAAAGGCGGTTCTCGGCGACGATTACGAGACCGCTGACGAGACGCTCTATCACAAGGTGCGAAATCGCGTTCTTGATTACATCGACAAGTCGACCGGCGTTCAGACGATCGTGCAGATGGAAGCTCTGGTCGAGATGGTCGCGGAATTCGACCTGGTCCCGGCGGATAAGATCCACGACAAATTCGGCTACAAACAGATCTACAACGATGCTCTGATGGAGCTTGTAAATAGACGGATAGAAAGGTTCAAGTGCGGTGAACTCGATATTCACGACTACACAATCAAGGGTGCGTTGGAATTACTGAGAGACTTGAAGCAGAGCCGAATAACACTGTACCTCGCCAGCGGCACGGACCGCCAGGACGTTGTCGCCGAATCCGAAGCTCTGGGCTATGCCGATCTCTTCGATGGCGGAATTTACGGCAGCGTCAGTGACATCGCCAAGTATTCCAAGAAAATGGTAATTGAGAAAATAATGACCGAGAACAATTTGCAGGGGCCCGAACTGGCGGTCTTCGGCGATGGCCCGGTCGAGATTCGAGAGTGTCGAAAACGCGACGGCATCGCCGTGGGGATCGCCAGCGATGAGATCCGCCGACACGGCCTAAACAGCGAAAAGCGGACCCGCCTGATCAACGCCGGCGCACACATCATCGCGCCCGATTTTTCTCAACGCAAGCACCTCCTGGGCCTGCTCGGTGTGCGGCGGTAGGGAACCTGGTTTCAGAATCCTTCTACTGGCCAATACACGGACCTGGAGCGACCGGATCGTATGCTATGTCTTCTAGGCTTGAGTCAACTGGCTTGCCCTTCCACTCGAGGCGATCTCGTCGATTCGGCGCCGCTGGTTCGACGTGTCGGCTGAGCTGACAGAACCAAGTCCGCCGCTCTGCAACGCATTTATTTCTGCGAAAACTCTCTCAAAACGGTCCATCGCGTCGGATAGATCCGGCAGCTTTCTGGCACACTTCGCGGTGTTCTCAGCAAGGAATTCAGCCGGTTTGCAGCGGTCAAAAGCACCGAGACCGATCCCGGCGGTCGCGAAATGCTCCTCGACCTGCTGGACGAGACCTTTGGGCCCTTGGAGCAAATTCAACCTCTTTATACGATGTCTGCGCGGCAGCTTGTGACAGAGATTCACAAGCGCAAAATACGTCGAGCTGCCCATTAAATCTTCGATGTCCCTGCCTTTGGAGTCGGTGTATTTGTCTATACTGAGGATTCGAGCGCCGCGCAGAATCTCCGGGTCCGGCAGTTGCTTGAACATTTCGTGGTCTGCGACCACGTCGGTCAGCGCCACTACGTGACCCTCGTTGGCGCCGAACAGGCCCAGAAAGGCCCCCATCCTTTCGCCGCCCCCGCAGGGCGCGATTGACCAGTCGGGTTCAAGAGAAGTCCGGTTCTCTTGCGCCAGTCGCCGCGAGAACCAGTTCAGATACATCGCATCAGCAGGGCTTGG
>LJTR01000238.1 GCA_001303465.1 Phycisphaerae bacterium SG8_4 | reverse complement strand
CCAACGGCGAAGACATCAAGACGGGCCACAGCAGTTTCGGGCACTGGGTCGACATTGCCGCGCCCGGTACCGACATTGTCACAACCGATCTGGACAACGAATACATCGCCACGGCGGGAACGTCATTTTCCGGACCCTACGTGGCGGCGGTAGGAGCTTTGGTGCTCGCACATGAGCCAAACCTCACGCACGTGGAGGTCAGGGCCATACTCGAGAACACAACTGATCCGGTGTACTATGGGGACCTCGATCCCGATCTGGGCTACATTGGCACCGGCCGGGTCAACGCGTATAATGCACTCATAGAGTCCGGCCGAAGGCATCCTCTGGGGGAAATCGTCGAACCGATGCCGCAGCAGGTCTTTGCATCGGACGGCAATGACATCGATGTTACCCTTTTTGTCCATGGAGACTCCTACCTGCTGGAGTACAGCGCCTATGGCAAGAACGACTGGGTCGTGCTGAGTGATGGGGGTTCGCCCGTTGATCCGAACGGTTTTGTCTATCTTTCTTTTCCGAATCAGCCGGTGGGTGTGTTCGAGCTGCGTCTGAGCGTCGCTACGGACGGATATACACACACCGACCGCAAGACATTCGCCATCGAATTCGGGACCGCCCTGGCTCCCTGGCCGCTGCCGGAGATGCCTGAGGACCCTTATGAACTGCCGGACGAGATGTACCTCGGAAGCCCATTGTGCATGGACGTAGACGGCGACGGTCGAAACGAGATAGTCCAGGCATCGATGTCCTTGGACGATATCGACATCGGCGGGACCATAACCATCTGGGAAGAAGACGGAACGCCGCGCGAGGGCTGGCCCAAATCGTTGGGTGAAGGAGACATCTGGGATTCAATGACAGCCTCCGGCATGGCGATCGGAGATATCGACGGTGACGGTGACTACGAAATTGTCGTAGTCGACGACTGGTCTGTGATGGCTACGGCCCTGCACGTCGAGACCGGCGAGACTGTGAAAGGAGACTGGCCCATAGAGGTCGGCGGCTACTGGTACGCCTTCATCATGGGCAATCCCATCCTCGCAGACCTAGACGGTGACAGCGACAGCGAGATCATTGTCGCCCTTGACGAAGAGTCCAGGGATAGCGACGGGCTGTTCGCCATCCAGGGCGATGGAACATTTCTTTGGCAGAGGCGATACACCACTGAAGGCCCGATGAGCGTGGCCGATTTCGACGGTGATGGCGACGTGGAGATCGCGCTTTGCGGATACGGACCCGGCATCACCCGCGTTTATACCTTCATTCTCGATCACGACGGTCAGCAGATCAAGCGATGGCGAGGTGGAAGCAAGAGAGGAACGGCCATCGCCGACCTGGACGGCGACGGAGAGCAGGAGCTGATATTCTGCACCGAGGATAGCGTGGAGGCAGTTCACATTGACGGCCGCGTAGTCTGGACCACCAGGGTCCGTGATCCCGATCCATTCGATGGAGATGGCGGATTGAGCGTCGGGGACATTGACGGCGACGGCCTCAGCGAAGTATATGTCAGCAGCTACGTGGAGGCTGAGGGCTTTGCATTTACCCTGGTACATGCCTTCGACCATGAGGGCACCGAATTGTCCGGACGCGGATTCCCCAAGACGGTCATGGGCGATCCCTGGAATTGCACCCCTCTTATCGGCGACGTCGACGGTGATGGCCAGAAAGAGCTGCTGGTCGCCTCGGCCACAGCGCCGATCATGGCCTGGGAGTCCGACGGGTCGGTTACGCCAGGTTTTCCGATGCTGGGTCTGTCCACGGAACTTGGCTGCACGCCGGCCATCGAGGACCTTGACAAGGACGGGGACATCGAGATGATGGTCAACGGCTATGACTATCAATTCCATGTCCTTGATATGCCGGGCTCGTACGATCCAATGACGACCGATTGGGGCATGTCGAGGCGCGATGCCCAAAACTCGGGCTGGACCCTGCCGGCGCCATTGTTGGATGCCATAGAGGTGCCGGGCCAGATCGAGCCGGGTCAGAGACTCGCGTTCCAACTGACGACCACGAATCCCGCAAACCGGCCTACCAAGATCAATGTGGGCAATCTGCCGGAAGGAGCCTATTTTGATCCGAATACGCAAACCGTCGTCTGGAAACCGACGGCCGACCAGGCGCCCGAGACGCACAGGTTCTCCTTCCTCATAACAGACGGGATCAGACAGCACAGTCAGAGTGCGTCTATCGCCGTGGTACAGAACGCAATCTACTGGGCCGACATGGACACAGATCCCAACTGGCTGCTCGACGAAGGTTGGGCATGGGGCGCCCCCTCCGGGGCCGGCTCATGGAATGGCGACCCCAACTCCGGCTATACGGGCGAGAATGTGATCGGGTATGAACTCGAAGGCGACTATGCTGATAACATTGCTGAAACACGGTACGCAACGACCGGGGCCATCAACTGTCAAGGCTATCAGAATATAAGGCTGAGTTTCCGACGGTGGCTCGGGATCGAATCGCCCTACGACTACGCCGACATCCAAGTGTCGAATGATGGTACGAATTGGGTGGACCTGTGGACAACGGGCCTCTCTCACGTCTCCGACGATGCCTGGCAATCTGTGGACTATGCAGTTCCGTCATCGATCGCAGACGACCAACCCACCGTGTACAACATAGACGACGTCAGGGTAACAGGCGACCCTATCCAATAGACTTCAATTAGCGTTGGAATCGCGGACCAGTGGTCGCCAGCAACATCACCGCACCGGCGAGAGTCTGCCTTTCATGCGGCGCGACCCACCGACTGAAAACGGCCGCTCTACCGGCGATGGCTCTTCGGCTTGAGCTTGAAGGCGTGCACCTGGTCATAGTCCCTTCCCATGGCCAGGCGGATTTCGCCTGTGCTCAGATTGTACAGGATCGACCACATGGTGCTGTCCTGTGACGTGCTCTGCAGCAGGGACATCGCCTCATCGGCAGACTTGCTGCCCTGAGAATCACCGAGTGACCTGGCCGCTTTGTCATATCTCCAGCAGTCGGGTCTCGGGGCTTGCGAAAACAGGAAGTTTGTCGAGACCTGCCAGGGTTTGTCGTCGCGGATGACAGAGATCCCGCCGTTGACGTACTCGACAATGGCGGATTTGCCGGATGCATCGGCGATGTGGAAGTGTACCGGCGTATCTGCAAATTCGATGTTGTACTGCCCGATCAAGGTCAGTGCCTCGTCCACGTCTTTGGCATGGTCGAGCACAAGACGGGCTATCTGGCTGTTGAGAAGTGTCGGTCTGTCGGGGTCTTTGGGTGTGTTCCTCAGCGGCACGGCGTTTTGCGCGATCGCAACACCGTGTTCATTCATACCGTCGATAGTCGCATAAGGCGAGCCGAGCAGATTGACGCGTCTGGCCCAGGGGATTTCCTGGAGCCCTTCGAGTCCGAGATAGAACAGGTCCACCATCGAGACCGAGGCATATCCGTTCGGAGGGTCGGTAAACAGCAGCAGGGCCGAGCGGTGCTTCCAATCGAAGTTTCTGCCGAAGAAGGCATCGGCCCCGGGGGCGAGAGCTGCGAAACTTGTGCATGCAGCCGGATTCAACTTTTCGTAGGCCTTTTGATACGGGCCCCACTCGACACCCCGTTCAGCGAAGAAATCGAAGAAGTATTCGCCCTTGTATCTCATGACGTAGAGCGGAAAATCGTCCACCTTTTCCAGAGAGGCCATAGCTGTTACAGGGCCGTACAATAAGACCGCCAGAGTTATCAATCCCATCAAAAGCAGAAAGAGCAGAGCTGCAAGGATCCTCTTTCGAAGCTTGTGTGGCCTTTTCTTCTTCGCCGTTTTCATTTTGGCTCCTTCTTGGATCACGTGTATCATGCTCGCAATTGCCTCAAAAAGCAAGCAAGAATGAGAAAAGCCCGAAAGTCGGTTTTTTAGCGCCCGACTATGCCACTCGATGCAGACTTATATGTGTAGAGACGTGAAAGAGAAAACGGAAACAACTTTGATCCGGGCTGCTTTGAAAGGTGACGCCGACAGTTTCGGCAGATTGTGTGAGCGATACTACCCGGCCTTGGTTGCGATAGCATACTCACGTCTCGGCGATCGTGACCTCGCCCAGGACGCCGCTCAGGAAACGTTTTTCGTTGCCTTTCGCAACATCTCGAAACTAAACAGCCATGAGCACTTCAGCAGGTGGGTGGCCAGGATTTGCCGCAACATCGCCAGCGACATGGCGAAGGCAAGGAGCAGGGAAAAGGCGCTTTCGATTGAGGATTGTCGATCGCTCTCGAAGAAGGATAGCAGCGAACATGACGACGTTGAAATCGTGCGAAGTATTATCTCCGAGCTACCCGTCAAGACCAAGGAGGTGATTCTTCTGCGGTACTACAATCAGATGAGCTACGAACAGATTTCAGATGTGATGGGAATTTCGCAGGAAGCCGTCAATGGCAGACTCAGAAGAGCCAAGAGAATCGTTGCCAGACAATTGCGGCGTCGGGCCTCCGTGGAGGTAGAGCTATGACAAACAAGAAAGACCAAGAGTGGCTGGACGAGAAAATAACCCAAGCGTTGGACTTCGGCAAAGTCCGGTTTGACGCGCAAGAATGGAAGCAGAAGTATGTACTGAATGAATGTCACAAATCATCGTTTTCGTACAGACCCGTCGGAACACACAGAGGCATTTGGAGAACTATCATGGAAAGCAAAGTAACAAAATATTCAGCGGCGGCTGTCATCATACTGGCCCTGACACTAGTCCTAGTCGGCCCGTTCTGGGCGCCGGGCAACGGCAATGTTGTCTTGGCGGAGGTCCGACAAAGAGTCAACGGCATCGAGACGATTGTAATACGAGGCACTAAGACCTTTACACGTCCGGGAGAGCCCGACAGCGTGTTTGAAATCGAAGGGATTAGATGTGAATTCGACCTCGTGAAATATTTCTCACTGCAGCATGGCCTGGTCGAGGAAGGATATGTTGGGGGCGAACTGATCTACCGTTTCACTTTCAATCGGCCGAAGCGACAGACCCTTCTTCTTATCCCTCCTCACAAAAAATATGGGACGTTTCCCTCTACGGACATGCAAATGCGACTATTGGAGAACGGTACTCCCAAAGGTATCGTCAACCTGCTGATGGAGGGCGACCATCGGAAACTGGGGCGCGATAACATCAATGGTATCGAAACTGAGGTCTTTGAGTTTCAAGATCCAGTTACTTTCAAGGAACTCGCACCTAAGGCCTTTCTTGATATTCAGGATATAAAAGGCAATGTCTGGATCGGGGTTGAAGAGCAATTGCCGGTCCGGGTCGAAGGCGATTTCGTCATCGGCAAGTGCCTCATGTCTATGTTCCACAACGTGAACCTGCACGAAGTCAACACTCTTGGGGAGTATAACATCGAGCTTGATGAAGGCATATTCAGCACCGACCCACCTGAAGGATATGCGGAATTAACGCTCACTGATATCCTTCCTCTTGTTCCGCTTGAAGCAAAGGCCGGCCTTGCAGGCCTGGGTATGATCCCAGTGGGTCTGATCGTCTGGAAAAGGCGAAGAAGAAAAACAACGGCCAATCCAGGCTAACGAGAGCCCTTCACCACCAGATTTGAGCGGGCTCAATCTGAAAAAGCCCCGTACAAGATCACGGGGCCTTTTTATCTGAGTGTACACTTCGATCGGCACGATTCGCATCTTTCTTGGCCGGGTAGAAACCCAAAATAGCGAAATATCGTCATTTTATTTAGACTATGACAAACTGTTCAATCGTGATAGGAGTGAGAAACGATCGTTTCGCAGTCAGGTCGGTCAGACGTCGATGGTTGAAGACAAGATACTCATATGGAGATTCAAACGCGGCAGCAGGGATGCTCTGCAGCATATCTATGAGAAGTACGTCGTCTATCTGGTAACGCTGGCGACCGCTCTTTCAAACGATGTCAGTACCGCGGAAGATATTGTGCATGATGTCTTCGTTTCGTTTGCTCAGTCCGCCGAGCGACTGCGGCTCGAAGGAAGCCTCAAGGCGTATCTGGCAACCTGCGTCGTCAATCGCCTGCGAGACCGAGTCCGATCGAAACAGCGACAACCGTCGACTTTAGATGAGATACGCTCGATCGGCTCGACAACGAGAGGACCGGACCTATCCGCCGTATGCAGTGAAGAACTGCAGCAGTTGAGTCGCGCGATAGCCCAACTGCCTCACGAGCAGAAAGAAGTCGTCATGCTCCATCTGCACGGCGGCATGATGTTCAAGCAAATAGCGAAATCGCAGGAGGTCTCAATTAACACGGTCCAGAGTCGATATCGGTATGCGTTGGACAAACTGCGGTCGCTACTGAACGGTGAGATGACAAAATGAATCAGGCAGAAATAGAAGCGTTGGTAAAGAAACTAAATGTTCGGCCCAGTACTAAGATGTACGACGGAACTCTGTCGGATGCCTTGGAAGCGCAGGAATCATGGAAAAGGGAATCGGCCGCACAGCGGCCCAATTTGTGGAGATTTGTAATGGAAAGCAAGGTAACAAGATATTCAGCTGCGGCGGTGGTCGCGCTGGCAATGGCGCTTATTCTTCTCGGTCCTTTCGGAACATCAGATAATGGAGGTATCGTCTGGGCACAGGTCGTTCAGAAAATTGACGAGGCGCAGATGATTGTGCATAAGGAGCAACGTTTCTATTACGAGTTGGGCGAAGAGGAGCCGTTTCTGAAGGCGGACGTCATCAAACACTGCTGCCAGAAGCTTGGAATCGTCGATGAGCAATATAGCACCGAAGGCGACCTCATGCATCGGGCCTATGTCTTGGGAGAGCCGCGGGAAATGGTAGCTGTCCTACCTGAAACAAAGAAGTACTTCAAAATGCCGTTGGCCGACGGTATGGCCCAGGTGATCAATCGTCTGACACCTCGGGGACTCGTGGAGCATTTCATGGCGATCGAGCACACCAAGCTCGGCCAAAGCCGGATCGATGGACGCGTGGTCGAAGGATTCGAGGCCATAGATACAGAGATCTGGCCCATCCCCGAGAAGTTCGATTTTCTATTCCCGGTCAAACAAATCACGTGGCGGTTCTGGATTGACGTTGAAAACTCATTACCGGTGCGGGGGGAATACGAAGTCATCACAGACAGAGGGCTGCTCACGGGGATGAAGAAACTCAGAGTTGTGTGCAAGGCCTACGACTTTGAGTATCATCAAGAGGTTCGCGAAGAGCTATTTGAGCCCAATATCCCCGACGACTACACGGAATTCACACTGACCGATTTGATCCCAGCAGAAGCAAAGGCCGGCCTTGCGGGTATAGGCCTCCTCCCGATGGGATTTGTATTCTGGAGAAGGCGAAGAAGAAGGAGAATAGCAGCAAGCCGGAACTAATATGCCCTTTCGCCGCAAGGCGCGACAAACTCCGGCTCAGAAGCCCTGTTCTTGGACAGGGCTTTTTCCATATTCCAAAAACGAAAACGAGAACGGCCTGTGAGATTTTACCTTCGGTTGGATGTGAAGCCGGCCGGTAGAAAACCCATAGTCCAGACTAAAATAAGCACTTCAGTTGTCTTGAATATGGTTGAATCTTCAGCGTCGGCAGAATGTGGAAAGGGCCATTTTGAAGGATAGACGTCGGGTACATCGCTTGTCGCATGCGAATCCCGATGCGCTGCGTCAGATCTACAATCGGTACAAAGATGACCTGCTTGCGGCCTGATCTGTTTGATTCCGAATGTCTTGCCCCTCGCTGCTATCAGCGGGCTGCTGCTCGTACTCGACAGACCACTGAACGTGTCCAATGGTATCTTGTTCACCATCTGCCTCGGTATTGCCGTGGATGACACGATTCATTTTGTGAGCCGTTATCGTCGAGAACGACGCGCTGGCTGCGATCCGGCCATGGCGTGTCGCCATAGCTTTGACCAAGTTGGTCGGGCCCTAGTGGTCACCACGCTGATTTTTGTTTTCAGTTTTGGTGGTTTGCTCAGCAGCCGGCTGGCGGGATATCATATCTTTGCTATACTGGCTTGTTCCGGCTTCATTGCGGCACTGGTGGGTGACCTGTTAATCCTGCCGGCCCTCTTGCTCTGTCTGGGTCCTAAGCAAAAGTAGCAATGGGAGTGAATAAAACATGAAACAGGTGCGTTGGTTTTTGTCCGTTGTCTTGTTTGTGGTCCTTTGCTTGTGCGCTTCCGGCTGCTTTTATCAGCGTCTGCTGACGTTCAAGAAGCAGCTTCAGGAATTCGATAAGTACTTTGTCCTGGAGGAGACAGATGAAGCAATCGCCATGATCTTCAAGAGGCCGGTCATGCTGGCCCGGGATACGCCGCGTATTATAGGTGGTAAACCTACGACTATCTTGGGGGAGGGACCCAATGCCATCTACGAGTATCGGATGATCAAGCAATACGCTCCGAATCAACGCGAAGCGGGCAACTTCGATTTTGTGTATCAGGCGGTCATGAAGGACAACAAGATCGAGCGGTTTGTTATTGATAAGCGTTACTTCGCAGTAATGCCCAAGCCCATGTTTGTCATGACCTGCAAGATGTTCGGCCATGCCAAGTTGAATTTGGCTAACCGCTCCTTAACCATGGGCAAGATCGACAGTGAGCCCTACCTCCGGGATTCTGTGTTTCTGAAAGCTGATGAGGTTCGAGAGCTGTTGGGCGAACCCTTCGAGGTGGCACAAAATACATATATCTACAGATATCGGTTACAGCAGGAAGGAGACGAATCCTCGTGGCCACCGTATGTTGCTACAGCCACCTTCACAAGTCAGGGAGAGTTCCTGCGCGGCGAGTCTTCGGTCATGGGCAGGATAGTGGTGGAACGTCCCCTTAAGATTCCCTCCTATCCCGTGCCGGCAAACGCTACAGCGGTAAACCCGCAAACGCTAGTGAGACTGCGCTGGAAAGGGGGGCACACAGCCAGATCCCATCGGGTTTACGGGGGCGAGGATAGGGACACGTTAGGTCTATTAGGGGAGGTATCGGATGCCAATGAGATCACGCTACCGGCCTGGGACAAAACAGCGCCGTACTATTGGCGTGTAGACGCAATCGAGCAGGATGGGTCGCTGTATACGGGAGAACCATGGATGTTCTTTCCCGGTACACTCGTGGGCCGATGGACCTTCGATGAGGAGGGTGGCCGGGTGGCCCATGACATGACCGGGGCAGGACACGATGGCACACTACAGGGTGATGCCACGTTCAAACCCGGGGCAGGCATATTGGGGGGTGCGGTTTACTTAGATGGTGACGGGGATGCTGTTGACGTGAATGAGTGTTCCCTGAACACCCACTCAATCACCATGACCGTGTGGATCAAGGGACATCGCAAAAGTGACTGGGCCGGGCTTGTCCACTTCAAAGATGCCCTCTGGGGCGGTGGTCTCTACTGGTGTAGGAAAGACAATTTGCACTATGCCTGGAACTATGATTCGCCAAGCACCTGGAAGTTTCACGGCCCGCCGCTGCCCGCTGATGAATGGGCCTTTGTAGCCGGCGTGGTGGATTATGACCGGGCCACACTCTATGTGTCCACACGCTCCGGCAAACTGAAAGCCAGCATCAACAAGGTAGGCCACCAGTCACAACGCGTCAGTAAGCTTAGGTTTGGCTGGGACGACTCGAAGGATACGCGGCGTTTCGCAGGTCTGATGGATGATGTCCGTATCTACAACTATGCCTTGACGCGCGAGCAAATCGAGCACATCGTCAATGAACGATAAACATCAAAGCCGGATGGCATGTACATTAGACTAAAATAGCCGGTTCAGTTGTCTTGAATATGGTTGAACGTTCAGCATCTGCAAGAGTGCAGAAAGGGCCATTTTGAAGGATAGACGTTTGGTACATCGCTTGTCGCGTGCGGATCCTGATGCGCTGCGCCAGATCTATCATCGGTACAAGGATGACCTGCTCACCGTAGGCATGGCCCTTCTTGGCGATCCGGAAGCGGCCGAAGACTGCATGCACGATGTGTTCGTTCACTTCGCCGGCGCCCCGGCGGATATGAGG
>LJTR01000237.1 GCA_001303465.1 Phycisphaerae bacterium SG8_4 | reverse complement strand
CGTCCAACTGAAGCGCACCATCGACTTGTCCATCACTGGGCTGCCACGCTGTGCCACCCATAACAAAAGCATCGTTCACTCCCGCACTATCATAGGCGATATCACCCCCCGCTTCATCCAGCGCCCAATGGGCTTTCAGCGTGGGATCATCAATAGGTTGTGCCCAGAAGCTCATCAAAAGCTCCAGATCTAAATCGTTCACAACACCATCGCCGGAAGGCCGAGGTGCCAAGTCGCACAACGGATCATCCTGGCCCCAGGACTCAATGATCTGCAGGATGTCTCTAACATCTACAATGCCGTCACCGTTAAGGTCCACGAGAAGTGGATTGGGCTCGTATTCTTCCACCGTTGCAAGAGCCGTTCCAGGCACCGCCCTCGACCCTCCAAAGGTGTATATCTTCCCATTGGCCACATTGGAGGACAGTAGCGCTCTTGGCGTTAGCATATTGGCCTTCTTGGTCCAGGTATCTGTCTCTGGATTGTACTCTTCTACAACGGACGGATCTCCTCCGATAGCGTATATCTTCCCAGCCAGTGCACACGTGGAGAGCATCGCTGTTGCAGTGGGTATGTCAGCTTTCCTCGAATACGTATCATTGCCCGGATCGTACTCATACACGGTGCGACTCGGCGCCGCCTCCCTCGCTGCGCCTGCAATGACATATATCTTTCCATTCACCACGCTGGCGGAATGATAGTATTTTGTTTCCGGCATATCGGCCTTCCTCGTCCATGTGTCCGTCGCCGGATCGTACTCTTCTACAATCGAAAGAACTGGTCCATGCGTACTCTGTGCGCCTCCGATAGCATATATCTTTCCATTCACCGCACTGGTTGAGAACATACCTCTTGCCGTGGGCATATCAGACTTCGTTGTCCAGGTATCCGTTTCTGGATCATATTCTTCCACAGCTGCAAACGCCGGCCCGGTATGAGATCCTACGCCTCCAATCGCATAGATCTTCCCGTTCACCACGCTAGTGCCCAAAGCAAATCTCTTCGTTGACATCTCAGCTTTACCTGTCCAGCTGTCAGTGACAGGATCATATTCTTCCACCACCGAAAAAGCTGTGTATGGACTTGGGCCACCTCCGATGGCGTATATTTTCCCAGCGACAACGCAGGTGGAAAGCAGGGTCCTTGCCGTCGGCATGTCAGCTTTGTTTGTCCAAATATCGCCTGCTGCCGGAGAGACAGAAGATATTTTCAATACGGCAACCCAAATTACCAGGATTTCGGCGCGTACCTTCTTTGCTGTTGCATTTCCCATCTTCTTTTCCTTTCTTTTGCTAAAATGGTTGGCATTCATGTCGTCTGGCAACACCTCACTTCTCTTTTTGCTGCTGTTTCCAAATCCGAGGAGCAAACGTGTTTGCATCTCCAAACCGTCAGTTTGCCTTAAATTCCGTAAGAAATTTTCAATCCTGCAAAAATTCCTGAAAAAGCTGTGAGAAAATTGAGAATCGTCTTCGATTCAGGCATTGTGGGCCATAAACACATGTGAATCTTGCCGACGGGTGGGCGAAAATGCTATGATGCCGGGCAGAAGGACTGTATCGGAACCGTGTGGATAACCTGAGAAGAAATGAAATACCATGACCGGACAGATATGGGGGGAGCGAGGGAGACGTTTCTAACGACTCATTGGTCCCTTGTTGAGGGGGCCAAGGAAAATGCAGATAAGGACCGTGTCTTAATTGGTCTGCTGTTGGAACGATACTGGAAACCAGTGTATTGCTATCTTCGCCGAAAAAGCTATGACAACGAACAAGCCAAAGATCTAACGCAGGATTTTTTCCATGAGGTTGTACTCAGCCGATCACTGATCGAGCGCGCCGATCAATCGAAAGGCCGTTTTCGCTCGTTTTTGCTTCATGCCTTGAACCAGTACCTGGTAGATCAACAACGCAAGGAGTCAGCCCAAAAACGCATCCCTCCAACTAAACTGGTGCCGCTGGAAATAGGTCATCCGCCAGTTTTGCCGCAAAGAGTACGCCAACTCGAGCCGGAGAAGTGCTTTGACTATGCATGGAAGACCGATCTGCTGGAACGTGCCCTGGTCGACTTGAAGAAGTGGTACCTAGGACGTGGCATGGATACACATTGGCATTTGTTTCGAGACCGCTTGCTGCAACCGAGCCTGGAAGGGCTTGAAGCACCTTCATTTTCTCAGTTGTGCAAGCAATACGGCATAGAGAATGAGGCCAAGGCCTCGAATATGTTGGGTACAGTCAGGAGGCAATTTCAGAACATATTGACCAAATATGTACGTCAGACCGTCTTGTCGGGCGATGTGGCTGAAGCAGAACTGGGCGAAATGTTCAAGTTTTTGAAATAAAGAATGCAGGCAGTGGGATTTCTCTACGGATATATATGGGTAGTCTAATCCGGCTGTTTTCGTTGAGACATATAATGCGCAAATTCTTGAACAGGCACATTTGACAATTCCTCTGAAACCGTATGGAAGAAGGCGATTCAATATTCGGTGCCTCACCTGAAGGGCTCGAGCGGTTCATGTCCGCGGCGTGGCAACCTTCCGACCAGGACCCGCAGGACCAGCCTGCGGGCGCAGCCCAGATGCTTTTGGAGCAGCCCGGTGGCCGGATCGACCGATACAAACTGCTCAGCATCCTCGGCGAAGGTGGTATGGGGATTGTCTATCTGGCTGAGCAGGAGCGACCGGTTAAGAGGCAGGTGGCGCTAAAGGTGATCAAGCCCGGAATGGATTCCAAACGCGTCCTCGCTCGTTTCGAGGCCGAACAGCAGGCTTTGGCTCTCATGGAACACCCTCATGTGGCTCGCGTTCACGATGCCGGTTTGACTCCGAGCGGACGGCCCTACTTCGTGATGGAATTTGTCAAAGGCGTACCCATCACGGAGTACAGCGACAACGAGAGATTGACTGTTGAGGAGCGCCTACAATTGTTTCTGCACGTTTGTGAGGCCATCCAACATGCTCACCAAAAAGGAGTCATCCACCGGGACATAAAACCCTCCAACATACTCGTAACAGTCGAAGACAAACAAGCAATTCCCAAAGTGATCGATTTTGGGGTCGCAAGAGCCATCAACCAACCATTGACCGAGCGGACGTTCTACACCGAGCAGGATCAGCTTGTCGGCACGCCCGAGTATATGAGTCCGGAGCAGGCAAGTCTGGGCAAGCAGGACATTGACACACGAACGGATGTTTACTCTCTTGGATTATTACTGTATGAATTGATCGCAGGCGTCTTGCCTTTTGATCCCCAGACACTACGCAAACAGGGTATTGATGGCACCCGGAAGGTCATCTGTGAGGAGGAACCGCAGACGCCAAGCACAAAACTCAACCGAATATCCACTGAGGAATCGACCCGGTCAGCGGAACGAAGAAGAACCAATCCGAGATATTTGCAGCGGAGATTGCGCGGTGACTTGGACTGGATTGCTCTCAAAGCAATGGAGAAAGATCGTAATCGTCGCTATGCATCTGTCGGTGAGTTGGCTGCAGACATTCGTCGGCACTTGGACAATGAGCCCATCACGGCCTGCCGGCCGAGTATGGTATATAAAGCGCGGAAATTCGTACTGCGTAATCGTGCTCTAGTGAGCGGTCTCGCTGCGGTGGTGGCTGTCCTAATCGCGGGGATTATTGTGTCACTGACTTTTGCCGTCCGGGCCGATCGTGCCAGCCGTGAGGCGACTGTCATAGCTGATTTCCTGCTCAAGGATGTCTTCGAAGCATTTGATGGTTGGGATCACGGCGGCAGGCAGATCACAATCAAAGACTTCCTCGATGCTTCGTCAGAGAAAGTGTCAGATAAGTTCCAGAATATGCCACTCATTGAAGCATCCATTCGGAAGACACTTGGAGACCTTTATCTGAAAGTGGATGTAAACAACTTCAGTGATGCCGAGCACCATCTAAACAGGTCACTAGATATTTTGACCCGTCGAGTGGGCAGGAATGATTTACGTACGATTGAAGTAGTAGATCTGTTGGGGCAAATGTACTGGCATCGGTGGCAATATCAGGAGGCGGAGAAATATCTATCCGAGACGCTGCCGAGCAAGCGACGTTTGCTCGGCGCTGATCACCCCGACACACTGGAGACCATGGCATGGTTGGGCTGGGCATGTTATGGCAACGGACACGCGAAGAAGGCGGAAGAACTACTGGCCGAAGCCTATGCCACAGCCAGGCGCAGGCTCGGAGAAAAGAACAGAATAACAATCGAATGTATGCTCTACTATGGCGGAACCCTGATTCTTCGAGGTCGATATACCAAGGCGGAACGTACGCTCACTGGTGCATTGAGTCTCGCGAAGGGAGTTCTGAAACCCGAGCACCCATTCCTGCTGTATGCGACCGCACTTCTTGGTCGTCTTTACAGCTGTGGAGGCAGGTATATAGAGGCCGAAGAACTGCTCGGCAATGCTCTTACCACGTCTCGAGAAGCATGGGGTGAGAATAACGGGGCGACTTTCCATAATATGGCGGCGCTGGCAGAGAACTATGCTCGTCAGGGTTTGATAGAGGATGCCGAAAGGCTGATGCTTGATGCTGCTGGTGTGGGTGAAGAACCGAATGGATTACAGCGAGAAATCCCTGTCCAGGCCCTGACGTATCTGAGTTTTTTCTACCTTTGGAGGAGGGACTACGAAGATGCCGAATATTGGGCGAGCAAGGCACTAAAGGCGAGTCTTGAGTTCTTTGATGAAGGACATCCAATCATCTCTCTGCCAAGGGCTGCGTTAGGGACAATTTATGAACGGCAGGGTCGGTATGACGAGGCCGAGATACAGTTGACCAAGAACGTAAATGCTTTTCAATTCGAAGATACGGATGAAACCGTGCACCTTGCGAACTTCATGCACCAGCTCGCGGCATTGTATCAACAGCAGCGCAAATATAGCGAGGCTGAAAAGCTTCATCTGAAGGTGCTCGATATGAGGCGTAATCTGCTTATAGAGAGCCATCCCCATACCGTCGGCACGATAAGAGGTTTGATTGCATTGTACACAGCGTGGGGAAAGCACCTGGAAGCACGGAAATGGTTCACCGAATTGAAAACGCTCTACGCTAATCAATCTGCAGGCCACCAACAGAGCCAAGCCAAAGGAACCACAAATTATGATCCTGCGACAGAAGCTTACATCTTAAAAGCGGTCCCTTTAGAACCTCAGGCAGTAGCGATAAGAGTAAATTTCAGCTATCCGGAACCCACTTCTGAGATGTGGCATGTCTGCGATGGCCTGCATTTCACTTACAAGACACTCGACGGCGATGGATCGATCACAACCAAGATCGAGAGTGTTACCCCAACACATTATACGACGCAAGTCGGTCTGATGATTCGCAGCACTCTCGAACCCACGTCGCCGAACGCTTCTGTCGTAGTGAATCCACTCGGGGATATTGCCTTTCAATACCGCAATGTGGAACTCGGAGCCATGCGCAGCAGGTACGATATCAGGAAGATCAGACTTCCCTGCTGGGTAAGACTTACGCGCAAGGGCAATCGGTTTACCGCCCAGCATTCCAGCGATGGTGTCAACTGGCAGACTATTCGAGATGAGAGTTCCGTCCACGATTCTTCCATCGAAATCTCCATGGACCAGGCGGTTTATATCGGCTTGGCCATCACCTCATGCAATCCCGCTCATTCCGCTGAGGCCCAGATGTCGAATGTCGTGGTCACCGGCGGTAACGTCAGGTCTGACGGCCCGTTCACTATATCCGAGGATATCGGCCTTCTTCCTGCGATGTTACAGAACGAATGAAGCCTGGGGCAAACCGGAGGAGGCCGAGAGGTGGCTGGAAAAGCTGCCGCGTGCAGAGAGGATGATGAACTGAACGTTGCCAAAATAGAGAAGAGCTGACAGCTCTGTCGAACTACCAGCCCTCCTATCTTCTTCTGCTGAAAGTCCTGACTACGGGTGCACCGCGCGGCCATAAACGCGGACATCGTCGATCATTCCTGACCAGAATGTTCCCGCGGCAGAGTCAGTTCCCGCGCCGATCTTCAAACCGTCAATGGAGCTTTCCAATCCCTGCTGTGTGTCCTCAGCTACAGGGATGTCGTCCACGTAGATCACTCTATACGCTCCGTCCCAGACGAAGCCGATGCGGTGCCAGAGGCCATCGGTGATACTCACTGCCGACCGCAGAGGGGCTCCGCCCCGTCCCGATGCACACAATTCTGTCACAAGACAACCCGAAGCCGGATCTGCACCGAGCCAGTTGGCTCCGTTGAATTGGGAGATCACTGTCTGTCCGGGCGCGCCACCCTGTACCCAGGCAAAGACACTGAAGGGGCCATCTGCGGGATTCAGAGCGGTGGCGGCGACTATGTGGTCATCTATGCCATCCAGGCTGATCGCGCCGCCGACTTGACCGCCATCCGGTAACCAGACAGGGTCGCCGAAAACGTAGCCGTCGATGGTACCTTTGGAATCTGATACGATGGCACCCTCAGTTTCGTCGAACGCCCAGTGTGCAATCAGCGTGGGATCATTGATTGGCTGTTGCCAGTGGCTCATCACAAGCTCCAGGTCGAGGATATCCACTACACGGTCCCCGAAAGGAGGTGCTACGTCGACCAATGGATCGTCCTGGCCCCAGGACTCAACAAGTTGAAGAAGATCTTTAATGTCCACAGTCCCCTCCCCATTGAAGTCGGGCTGTGAGGCAGTGAGTCCGGTGTCGTATTCTTCCACCGTTGAGATGCCCTGGCCAGGGTACCACATTCGTGACCCACCGATTACAAAGATTTTACCACTCACCGCGCAGGAAGCATGCGAACCCCTTGCTGCGGGCATATCGGATTCTCTTGTCCAGATGTCCGTGGCTGGATCGTACACTTCGACCGTGGAGTAGATTGCTCCACCCCAGACTCCGCCACCTATGGCGTAGATCCTGCCGCCCACCACACTGGCCGAAAGGAACATCCTGGCAGTTGGCATGTTGGCCTTGGTCGTCCACGTGTCTGTGATAGGATCATACGCTTCCACAATCGATAGAGGCGCGTTATGGAGATTACCAAAAACACCCCCGATGACATAGATCATTCCATCTACGGTGACCGCAGCAGCCGCGGCCCTTGGAGTCATCATGTCGGCTCCGCGCGTCCAGGTATCTGTCGCTGGATCATATACTTCCAGGGCGGAGAGAGTCCGATTGCCTCCAGGCACTCCTGCCTGGCGACCACCGAAGGCATAAATCTTCCCACCCACCGTGCAGGCAGACAGAAACGTTCTTCGGCTTGGTATATCGGCTTTTTGCGTCCAGGTATCCGTGGCGGGATCATACTCCTCGACAGTAGCAATCGATGCCTGCGCTCTGGGCTCGCCAGCGATGACATAGATCTTGCCGTTG
>LJTR01000236.1 GCA_001303465.1 Phycisphaerae bacterium SG8_4 | reverse complement strand
CGGCGCAGGAGGAACGTTTCACGCGCCGCAAGCATGACGAACGCTTCCCGCAGCACGCAGTCGAGTATTGCCTCGCCGAGGCGAATCTTGAGCCCGCCGACATCGACTACGTGGGATTCTACGACAAGCCGCTGCTGAAATTCGAGCGATTGCACGAAACGTTCCTCGCTTTTGCTCCCTGGGGGTTTCGCTCTTTCACCAATGCTCTGGCCAGTTGGATGGGCCATAAGCTGAATCTGCCGCGTCGTATCCGGCGAGGGCTCGGCGGAGCTTATCGCAAACGGATAGTGTTCACCGAACATCACGAGTCGCACGCGGCCAGCGCCTTCTTCCCCTCGCCCTTTGACGAGGCGGCGATTCTCACACTGGATGGAGTCGGCGAGTGGGCAACCGCCAGCTACGGCACCGGGCGCGGCAATCGAATCGAGCTTACTCACCAACTGCGGTTCCCCCATTCGCTCGGCCTGCTGTATTCGGCGTTCACCTACTTCTCGGGGTTCAAGGTCAACGGTGACGAATACAAGCTGATGGGACTGGCGCCTTACGGCGAGCCGAAGTATGCGGATCTGATACTCGAAAAGCTCGTCGATATTCAGGAAGACGGCTCGATCCAGATGGACATGTCATACTTCGACTATTGCCGGGGCCTGACGATGACGTCGCGAAAGTTCGAGCGTCTGTTCGGCGGTCCTCCGCGGGATCCTGACTCGCCAATCACACAACGCGAGATGGATATGGCGGCGTCAGTGCAGCGCGTAACCGAGCAGATTATGCTCGCAATGGCGCGTCACGTCTATGCTGAAACGGGCATGAAGCACTTATGTCTGGCCGGCGGTGTGGCGCTGAATTGCGTGGCCAACGGGCGGCTGTTGCGCGAGGGACCTTTCGATGATATCTGGATTCAGCCGGCGGCCGGAGATGCCGGAGGGGCGCTGGGAGTGGCCCTGTTCATCTGGTATCAACTGCTCGGCAATCGGCGCCACGCCAGCAAGACGGACGATGAGCACGGCTCATTGTTGGGAGCCTCGTACAGTGACGATGCAATCGGCGCGTTTCTCGAAACCACCAATGCCAGATATGAGCACATCTCAGATGCCGAAACCTTGTGCGAAAGGGTCGCCGGGGAAATCGCCGAGGGCAAGGTCGTTGCGTGGTTCCAGGGCCGGATGGAGTTTGGCCCGCGAGCTCTGGGCTGCCGCAGTATCCTGGCAGACCCGCGCAGAGATGATCTGCAATCGGTCATCAACAATAAGGTGAAGTTCCGTGAGGGTTTTCGTCCTTTCGCGCCGGCCGTACTGGCCGAACATGCCCGCGACTACTTCGACCTTGACGCTGACAGTCCGTATATGCTACTCACCGCCCCCGTGCTGCAGGACGAACTCAAGGCACGGGGCTGTGAGATTCCAGCCGTCACTCATGTGGACGGTTCGGCGCGAGTCCAGACGGTCGACCGCGAGCGTCACGGTATCTTCCGTAAGCTGCTCGAAAAATTCTACCACAAGACCGGCTGTCCAGTTGTCGTCAATACCAGCTTCAATCTAAGCTGGGAGCCGATAGTCTGTTCGCCCCGGGATGCCTACGAAACCTTCATGGCATCGGGCATCGACACACTCTGTATGGGGGGCTTCGTCCTTGCCAAATCCGCCCAGCCGTCGTACGTATCCGGTGCGTCCGCAGATGAGCACGAGGAGGTTCTCGCAAACTTGTTATGTGACGGCTACACCACGAGTGTCAGCGACACCTTGAGTGTCAATGACGCCTGTGACGTCACTGAAAAAGTGAAGGCATTCTACGAGGCCAATCCATTCCCCAACTACGATGATCATGACACGCTGCGCTCGCTGATCGAAAAGGCCCGGCGAAGCGGCCTGCCGCTGGCGCTGGACCGTGCCATCGGCTATAACAGCACCGTGCTGGAAGCGGGCTGCGGCACGGGACAGCTCAGTAATTTCCTGGGCGTTTCCTGCCGGCGCATGATCGGAACCGACATCTGCGGCAATTCCCTGCGCCTGGGTGAAGAGTTCCGCAAAAAACACAAACTTGACCGGGTCCGATTCGTCCAGATGGATCTGTTTCGCCCATGTTTCAAACCAGAGCAGTTCGACACAGTCCTCTGCTGCGGTGTACTGCACCATACGCCCGATCCGTTCGCGGGATTTCGGACATTGGTGTCGCTTCTAAAGCCTGGCGGTCACATCGTGATCGGGCTTTACAACCGCTACGGGCGTCTGCTGACAGACCTGCGCCGACAGGTGTTTCGCGGTACCGGCGGCCGTCTAAGGTGGATTGATCCGGTCCTGCGCAGCGGTTCGCCCCTGAGGGGCAAGCTCAGCGAAACGCAAAAACAGGCCTGGTTTGCGGATCAATACCGTCACCCTCACGAATCGAAGCACACTATCGGCGAAGTCATCCAGTGGTTTGACAGTACCGGCGTTGAGTTTGTGCGCTGCGTCTGCCCGGGGATGCTGGCCGATGTTGACAATCTATTCGAATCTCAACCTCGGCCCGCGAAGGCGGACCGCTTTTTTATTCAAGCCCGAGAGGCGACTACCGGCGGCCGGGAGGGAGGTCTGTTCCTGATGATCGGGCGAAAGGGCCGCGCCGGTGACGACGGACCCAGAGGCTGCAGCGCCAGAGAGTCAGAGAGAATACATACTGCCGCCGGGAAGTGATGATATAATGGTCCAAACAGAAGATGTGCGTCTTCTGCACTTGAGGCAAGATGCAGAGTAATGGTACTTATCGACAGAAATCTTGAACCGACACATCGGCAACTGAAGGTCTTCGGTCTGCTGCTTGGGCCATTCTTTGGCCTGATTGGCGCGCTTCTGCTTTGGAGAACTGGGACATGGACGATCCCGGCTGTATGCTGGATCGTGGCCCTAATCACTGCGATAGTGTACCATTGGGTGCCGTCTATAAAGCGGACGATGTACATGGCGCCGATGACCGTGATGTACCCGATCGGCTGGCTCGTCTCGCATGCCTTGCTGGCACTGGTGTATTTCGGGTGGGTCACGCCCGTCGGTCTGCTGATGCGACTGTTCGGATCCGATCCGATGCGACGCCGGTTTAATCGACAGAAGGCCTCGCACTGGGTAAGACGAAAGCCGGTCGGCAATGTCAATCGATACTTCAGACAATACTGAGGCGTGGAATAAGAATGACAGAAGAAAGTCGTGCCAAATCATCCGACACCGGAACACAATTCGCCCGAGAGGCCGAGCAGACCCAGCCGGGGCTTCTGAGAGAATACCTGTATTTCCTGCGCCACAGCAAGAGATGGTACATGATACCCACTATCGTTCTGTTGCTGCTGCTGGGCCTGCTGGTCGCATTGTCGGCATCGGGACTAATGCCCTTCATATATGCAATCTGGTGATAGTGCCGCTATGCCGCCTGAACGAAGAGATACGAAGAAATTACGATCCGACCGCCCCGCTTCCGCCGTGAAGGTCCCAGCATGGAAGAAGCTCCTGTTTGCGATAATCACCGTGGCGATATTGTTCGCGGCCGTTGAAATCGTTCTGCTGGCTGTTGGCGTGCGCCCCTTGCTGTACGACGAAGATCCTTATGTGGGATTCTCCTCTCACATCCCTCTCTTCGTCGAGCAGACCGACCCGAATGGCAGAACGATCATGGTGACAGCAAGAAACAGACTGCAGTTTTTCAATAAGCAACAATTCGCATCGAAGAAACCTGCGGGCACATACCGCATTTTCTGTATGGGCGGCTCGACGACATTCGGCCGACCCTATGACGATATGACGTCTTTTTGCGGGTGGTTGCGAGCGATGTTACCCAAGGCCGATCCCTCGCTGAGGTGGGAACTGGTAAATGCCGGCGGTGTCAGCTACGCCAGTTACCGCGTAGCCGTGTTGATGGAGGAACTGATCGGCTATGAGCCCGACCTGTTCATCATATACTCGGGCCATAATGAATTCCTCGAACATCGAACATACGGGCGGGTAATCAGTACACCTGCCGCGGTGCGCGGTTTGGGAGCAATCATGAGCCGGACCCGCACGTACACGGCGGTTAAGCACGCCGTCGATTCGCTAAAGGGATCTGCCGAAGTCGCCCCTGAGACGCGCACCTACCTGCCCGGCGAAGTCGAGACGATACTGGAAGGTTCCCTTGGCCCGGAAAGCTATCATCGCGACGCCGAGTTGCACAGGCAGGTGCCCGAGCACTATCGCTACAACCTTGCGCGGATGGTTGATATCGCCCGATCCGTCGGGGCGAAAGTGATTCTGGTTACGCCGGCCTCGAACCTGAGGGGCTGCTCGCCATTCAAGAGTGAACATCGTGAGAATCTCACCGCTGCTCAGCGCAAGGACTGGCAGACGTTGTTCGCTGAAGCCAACAACATGCATGGTGCCGGCAGGTTGGATGGGGCGTTGACGGCGATAGACAACGCCCTAGCTATCGACGATCGCTACGCCCACGGCCATTATCTGCGCGGGCGCATTCTGTGGGATCTGCAGCGCTACGACGAGGCGAAGGAGGCCTTCACTCGTGCGTTAGATGAGGATATCTGTCCGCTGCGGGCCCCGAAATCGATCGTGGACATTGTGGCCGAGGTTGCAGATGAGCGAGATGTCCCCATGGTGGATTTTGTCGCCCTTCTCAAAGGGCTGTCCGAGCACGGCATACCCGGCGAAGAGCTGTTCCTCGATCACGCGCACCCGACCATCGAGGCCAACCGCCGGCTTGCATTGGCGCTTCTGGAGACGATGGACCGACACGGAATTGTGCATCCGACAAGTCAATGGGGTGATGTCATGGTCGGCCAGGTTACACAAGAACTCGAGAGTCGGCTGGATGTAGAGGCCCACGGCATTGCACTTCGCAATCTGTCGCGACTGTTCAGGTGGGCCGGCAAGTTCGAAGAGGGGCGAAAGCTTGGCCTGCGGGCCGTTGAGATGGTTCCTTCCGATGCAGAAGCCCATTTCGTGCTTGGCGCTAACCTGGTAGAACTGGGTCTCGTGGATGAGGCGATAAGGCATTATCGCCAAGCACTGAATCTCCGGCCCGATTACGCCAAGGCTTACGGCAACTTGGGTGACGCACTTTCCAAGCAGGGCAGATTTGACGAGGCCATAGAACAGTACCACCAGGCCCTGAAGATAGATCCCGACTACAGTCACGCCCAAGGCAACCTGGGCGTCGCGCTGTCGGCAAAGGGTGAGTTGGACGAGGCGGTCAGACATTTTCGCCAGGCGCTGCAAATCGAGCCTGACTACGCCGAGGCTCACAATAGCTTGGGCACTGTGCTCGTAGCACTGGCAAGACCGGACGAGGGCGCGGAACACTTTCGTCAGGCACTCGAAACGAAACCTCACTACGTCCACGCGCGTCACAATCTCGGGTCGGTTCTTCGATGCCAGGGCAGGTTAGACGAGGCGACAGAGCAGTTTCGAGAGGTTCTGCGCACGAGGCCCGACTATGTCCACGCACATTGCGGCCTTGGCCTGGTTCTTCAGATGCAAGGCAGACTCGACGAGGCGATTGACCACTATCGTCAGGCGCTGGAGATCGAGCCTGAATACGCCGAGGCGCACGCCAGCTTGGCTGACGTACTATCGGGACAGGGCAACTTGGACGAAGCGATCAGCCATTATCGCCAGGCACTGCAGGCCGATCCGAACTACGCCCATGCGCACTGCAACCTGGGTGTCACTATGTCCGCCAGGGGCCGGTTAGACGAGGCCGTAACGCATTTTCGACGGGCATTGCAGATTGATCCGGAATATACAGAAGCGCACAACAATCTCGGCAGTCTGCTGTTGGCACAGGGTAAACTCAGCGAAGCGATCGATGAGTATCGTCAGGCGCTGCAAACCAAAGACGACTATGTTCAGTCTCAGCAGGGCTCGGTTTCCTCGCGTCGATCGGAGGTAAGACTTGATGAGGGAGTCAATCGATACAGTCAGCCGCTGAGGCTAAGGCCCGATCATGCGAGAGTACACCACAACATGGGCCGCGCATTGGTCATGGCACACGATCTTGCCGGAGCACTTGATCACTTCCGGGAAGCAGCACATCTTAGGCCCAACTGGCATGTACCGTTGAACGATGCGGCGAGAATAATGGCCACGCATCCGGATCCGGAGGTCCGCAATGCGGGTGAAGCTGTCCGTTTTGCCGAGCGTGCGGCCGAGCTGACCGATTACGGAAACGTTTCGGTCCTTGACACGCTGGCTGTGGCGTATGCACGAGCGGGGAATTTCGACCGGGCGGTGACTACTATCGAAGCAGCGATCGGATTGGCCTCCCCCGTGCAGGCAGATCAGCTTCGCGAGCAACTGGCACTCTACAAGCAGGGCAAGTTTTGACAAATCAATGCCTTCGGCCGCAGCCAAAAAGCTCCAAACCACGAGTCAACCCAGATGACCACGAAAACTTAACAGTGATATACGAACGACAAACTAAGAACGGCAGACGCCGTCCCTTCGACAAGCTCAGGGCAGGCTCTGAGCAAAGCGGAAGGATAAACGCACACTGATTTGAATCGAGATAATCCTGTTGATCCTGTCTAAACACAAATTCTTTGGACGGGATGAACAAGATAGACAAGATAAAGCAAGCGCGTCTTCGTGACGCACGCTTATGCATTATCCTGATGGCACTCTCTGGATATAATGAAAGGGTGGCCTACTGACGTAGCGCCACCCTGTTGCGATGGCCAAATATGTCGCCCGGACTGCCGCAAAGGCCTGTCCGGAATTAACCCGTTTGACGAGCACCGTTCCTGTCAATCACTCGGCAGTTACTCGGCACTGAGGTCTGCCGAATATACCACCAGGCGGGGACGAGCCTCCACAGCGGTCGAGCCGTTGGCGTGGACCTGCCAGCCATCATTGGTGCCATCGGCCTGGATGGCGATACCGTTGTCGGTCGCCCCGGTGCGCACGCCTTCCAGGTAGTCGGTCACGTCGAACCATACCTCGGCCCCGCGGATGAAGCCGTCAAGGGAATCGAGGGCCGGACCGATGTCACCATCGCTGATCTGCAATCCGTTGACCGCCCCAAAGGCCGAATGCAGCGACGTCGTATCCCAGGACCGCAGCATCGCATACGCCGCATAGGGGCCAGGAGTACGAGCATTCACGCTGGCGTCCCCGGTGGTTATGACTACCCACGCTTTGGCCACCGGTACGTCAATCGGGGCCTGACCCGGCTCAGTGCCGAATACGTCAGCGAATTTCAATAGGGCCAGATCGTCGGGGGAGCTGGTATTGCCGTCGATGTCGGTAAAAAGCACCCCGTCGAGAAATATCTGGTCGAGTGTCGATGCATCTTCGGTCATTTCGGCCCCGATGTCTTCCATTACGGCATTCGTGCCGCTGCGGACAATGGCCATGGTCG
>LJTR01000133.1 GCA_001303465.1 Phycisphaerae bacterium SG8_4 | reverse complement strand
TATTCGCGTGGTCTATTCGCTTCATGAGATTAAGCAGGCCCGGCCGGACTGGCCTAACGTTGGATTCGATTTCGCCCCGGTCATGGCGCAAATCGACGCAGACCTTGCGAAGGGATGTCCGGAGTTCGAGTTCGTATCTTCGATGGCCACCGGACCGGAGCAGGCCGAGAAGATACTTCAAGGAGACAAGGCCGGCGGCGTTGATGGCTATATCGTCTACCAGATGAACTGCTGGAATCGCGTGGTTCAGACGCTTGCGACCTCGGGCAAACCGGTACTATATGTTGACTTTCAGTACGGGGGAAGCGGCGGATTTCTTGTCTACGCCGCAGGATTTCTACGGAGCAAGGCGGACAATGTGGGCTTTGTAGCTTCGTCGAATATGGCCGACGTCATCGCGGCGGTCAAGTGCTTTAGCACTGTCGGGCGCGGCGGTTCAGCATCGGACTTCGCCGCTGCAACGACGCGAGTGCGGATCAGGCAGACGAAAAAGATGGGAAACATGCAGTGCAAGCCGGACGAATTGCGCACAGTCTCGACCGGCGAGTGCATCGAGCGGATGAAGAAGTCAAAGATCCTGACGGCCCGTGATCAGACGTCTGGCCAGGCCGGCGAGATGCTGGGGATACCCACTGAGAGTATTTCCTTCGCCGAGGTCAACGCGGCGTGGGAAAATGCGGACAAGGACGCGGCAAGGGCCGTCGCGCGCAGATGGAAAGCCGATGCTACTGAAGTTGTCGGCGTTTCAGATGAGACGTTGGAGACCTCGGCGGCAATGTACCTGGGCATGAAGGCAGTGCTGGCCAAACACAAGGCCAATGCGATCACGGTCAATTGTCTGGGCGGATTCTACGGCGGCCACATCCACGCCTACCCCTGCCTGGGATTTCACCAGTTGAACAACGAGGGATTGGTCGGGGCCTGCGAGTGCGACGTCAGGTCCACCGCGACAATGCTGATGATCGGGGCACTGACGGGCGGGCGACCGAGTTTTATTTCGGATCCCGTAATCGACACCGCCAAGCGGCAGATCATCTACGCGCACTGCGTGGCGCCCAACAAGATGTTCGGTCCCGACGGGCCTGCGAATCCCTTCGCGATACTGACACATTCCGAGGACCGTCAAGGTGCCTCGGTGCGTTCGGTCCTGCCGTTAGGCTACATGACTACGACTCTGGAGATAAGGCAGCCGCAAAAGGAGATACTGATGCATCTGGGCAAGGCGGTTGAGAATGATCCGGACGACCGCGCGTGCAGGACAAAGCTCGCGGCCGAGCCTGCCGGTGATATCGAGAAGCTCTTCGGGATGTGGGATCAGTGGGGCTGGCATCGCGTGACGTGCTATGGTGACATTAAGGAACCCGTTTACGCACTGGCCGATGAGATCGGATGGAAGGTAATCGAAGAGGCCTGACCGCTCGGCCGCTCAGTATCAAGGAGTATAAGATGAATCGCAGAGAGTTTCTAAAGACTTTGCCGGCCGTTGGCGTGCTGGCCGCAGCCGGCCCCAGTTCAGCTCAGAACTTCGAGCCGATCACACTTGCAAAACCCCAGACCGAGGGCGGCAAGTCCGTGCTGGCAGCCCTGAGCGAAAGAAAGACCACTCGCAACATTGGCGGCAGGAAACTCGACGCTCAGACGCTGTCGAACCTGCTCTGGGCCGCGTTCGGCGTCAATCGCCAGAGCGGACCCTTTGGAGGCCCGGGCAGGACAGCGGCCTCGGCCAGTAACTCGCAGGAGATCGACCTATACGTCGCCCTGGCCGAAGGGGTCTACCTCTACGACGCGACGGCTCACCGATTGATGCCCGTTGTCGCCGGGGACCTTCGCCGAAGGTCCGGCAGGCGCGCCGCGGCAACAGCGCCGGTGAACATTTTCTACGTCGTCGATATCGCCAAGTACGCGAAGGCTCCGTTCCAGGAGCCTGGCCTGAAGGACCCCGAGGTGCAGAAATCGTATTACTACGTGGCAACGGGACTGATCGCCCAGAACGTCTATCTGTTCGCAGCCTCTCAGGGCCTGGCCGCCCATTTCCACAATTGCGACAAGAGGAACACCCCCACAGAATTCAAGCTCCGGCCCGACCAGCGAGTGCTCTTCTCCCAGACAGTGGGTCATCCGGCGGAGAGTTAGCCGGCGCCGGCCTTCCCGAGAGCGGTGGGATGAGTACGCCACAGGCGGATTGCCCATGCTAAATAGAAAGAGATAATCGGAGAGTACCGACCGGCAGCGGCGGCTCGTATGCGCTTACGAGACTTGACAACAGGGAAGCTATGTCCTTAAATATGGCATGGGGACAAACGGGTGAAAATATGGAAATTACCTTTGGAGAAGAAGCTATGAGAGATCAGAACACAACATCATTATCAAGACGGCAGTTTATGACCGCAGCTGCCGCAGTTGCCGCTTCGGCGACCATGTCTAAGTATGCCCTCGGCAGTTCAGCGGGCAAACCCAACTCCAATTTCAACGGCGTACAGATCGGAGCTATCACCTACAGTTTCCGGAGCATGCCCGGCTCGGCCGAGGATATTCTCAAATACTGCTGTCAATGTGGACTCAGCTCGATCGAGCTGATGGGCGATCCGGCAGAGAGATTCGCCGGACTGCCTGCCGGAGGCGGCCGGCGCCGCGGGCGGATGACCGCCGAGCAGAAGAAGGCCCAACAGAAAAGCCAGGAAGATCTATTGAACTGGCGTCTATCGGTTTCTATGGAGAAGTACAGAACCCTTCGCAAGCTCTACAACGACGCCGGCGTCAACATCCATATCGTCAAGTTCGGAAGTATCGGCAACGCGGGCATGCCCGACGGAGAGATTGAATACTACTTCAACGTCGCAAAGGCCCTTGGCGCCAAGGGCATTACCCGCGAGATTTCGGAGCAGGCCGCCGAGAGACTGGGGCCCTTTGCGGACAAACACAAGATCATGATCGGTTTCCACAACCATACGCAGATGACTGCGACGACTTACGACGGCCCAATCTTGTCTCATGGAAAATACCTGGGACTCAACTTCGATATCGGCCATTATGTTGCCGGCACCAGCGAATCGCCGATCCCCATCCTCGAGGAATTCCATGATCGCATCCTCAGCCTCCACATCAAGGACCGAAAGGTCAACGGCGGCCAGAACATGCCCTTCGGCCTGGGAGACACTCCGGTGGCGCTGGTCCTGAATCTAATGAAGCGAAAAGGTTGGACATTCCCTGCGGATATCGAGCTTGAATACAGGATCCCCGAAGGTTCCGATGCCGTGACTGAAGTCGCCAAATGTGTCCAGTTCTGCAGAGAGTCTTTAGGCTGATGGTCGGTGACTTGTGAGATGCGCGCACGTGCCCGGGCCGACAGTGACGTAAAGCCCGGCGATATAACAAAGCGACTCATGTAATGAGTTACATGAGTCGCTACGATGAGCCAGGCTTTCAGGGTATTGTAACTGGCCTTCTAAAAAGTATAGAAGAAAGCAGAATTGAGAAGTCATAAGACAGAAGAGATTTGGAGTCAACTTCGTTGGCAGCTATCGACGAACCAAGGCGCGCGGGTCACCGCATCGCCTTCAGTGTCTTGCTCTCAGTTGACAAGTTGTCGTTTGGCCCCAGCAATTTCACCTCGTGCAGGCATAAACCATAACGCCCTCCGGGCGGATTGAAGTCCAGTTTTACGCCATTCCAGCCGCGACTGAAGTTCGCGGAGTAACACAACCACAAAGTCCTGCCATCTTCACTTATAAACTTGCTTGGAAAATTGAGGAAGTAAGCCTGCTCGCCGAAGTCTTTCAAGTAGACGACCATCCTCCATGGACCCGTGAGCGTGTCGGCTTCCAGGATGTATGAGTCCATCTTGGCTACTGTCGGCCAGCCATCAGTAATGCACATCAGGTATTTCTTGAGCCCGGGTACCCAGGTGGCCGTGACACAACCCATGTTGTTGTTCCACTCGATCAATGGCTTGATCTTCTCGAAATCACCTGTCCAGAGAGGTTTGCCGTTCGCGCTGTGCCCCCCGAAGAACTCATAGGCCCTGATGTCATTGATCGTCTCGGGGGACGGCTTTACGCGCGCCAGGTAGACCTGATCGGCAGTAATCCAACTCAGATTGGCGTGTGCGAAGTCCGCGTCGCATTCCTGTGTTTCAAATCCTCCTCCCGCGGCGGGCTTGACACAGCTGCGCGGTTTGGGATCGTCCGTCGTTGCGCCCATGCCTAGCATATATGCCTTGCCATCGGGCGAATGTTTCATGTTCCGGCCAAAATCCACAAAATGAGGCGCGCCCATCTTTACCGGGCCGAGATGAACTCGCGGCTCGGGAAACAATGGCGTTCCGGGTGAAAGAGGCGAAGGTTCCCATGTCTTGCCCAAATCCCGCGAGATCTGGAAACCCGGCATCGGCCCCAGGTTAGGCCAATTCCATGTGAATCCTTTGTGTTTGGTGCTTCCGTCTGGCCCAAGACAGTAAGTGCCGTAGTACCAGATACCGTTATGAACCAATGAACCCGCGGGGTATCGTCCTTTGTAGGGCTTGGCGCTGGCGGCTTTGGGAGCAGACGTATTCTTGATGATTAAATTGAGTGGATCATCACCAATCATCACTCCGTGAGCCGTGTGTGCCATCTCGCCGTCGTACCCGGACTTGCAGGAGACCCCATCGGTCTTTCCGTCGGTCCATGGAGAATACAGATTGCCGTCACTTGCCCAGGAAGGGTACCACGTATCACCGCAGCGATAATCGCTATGGCGACCGGTGAAGAAGATCGCCGTCAGTGTTTGCGATCGCTCAAACGGGCAGTCGTCAGGGACTTCCGATTTCCATGCGAATCCGTTGTGAGCACCAGTCGGCGTACTCTTGTCGTTGGCTGCTGAAGCGCCGACCGTTATGATTCCAAGCGTTAGGCACAATGGCAGAAGTCGTATCATTGGGTACTCCTATCTATGCCCGAACTAACGCAAAATCAGCGGCGAACTTTGCGAGTACGCGGGACTGACTCGTTGGCCAATCTGTCTTTGAGCAACCGCGGCAGCTACTCGAGTACGTGTATGTTCTTCTTCGCGCAGATATCCTTAAGCTCCTTTGGCCATACCGAGATGGTCACCTCCCCAAGATGAGCTGTACGCAACAGGTACATGAAAGTCCTGGCCTGCCCGATGCCTCCTCCAATGCTGAGCGGAATTCGGTCGTTGATAATAGCCTGGTGGTACGGGAGACTGAGAAAATCCTCCTGGCCTGACATCTTGAGCTGGATCTTAAGGGTTTCCTTCGTAACCCGTATACCCATCGACGTCAGCTCGTGGCGTCGTTTTGTCACAGGGTTCCACACCAGGATATCTCCGTTTAACCCATGATACTGCTCTCCGTTCTTGACGATACTCTCGGTGGCCCAATCGTCGTAGTCCGCGGCGCGCATCTCATGGGGGTAGCCGTCTTTCAATGGCCAGCCAATGCCGATAATGAAAACGGCCGGAGCGTGCTCCAGAAGAATTCGAGTCTCACGCTGCTTCCGGGGCAGATCCGCGTAGAGGTCGAGAATCTCTTCGGCGTGGAGAAATGCAAGTTCCTCTGGAAAATCGGGATACCTGGGAGTCTTGAGTTGGGGATACATCTCCTGAACCATAGTGCCTGCTCCCCGGATAACCTTCCATATCCGTGTAACGATATCCTTGAGGAAGTCAATTGTACGCTCTTGCCGGGTCATGACCAGCTCCCAGTCCCACTGATCTACGTACGCGCTGTGGTCGTGGTCGAGGAAGTAGTCCTTGCGCACAGCCCGCATGTCGGTGCAGATGCCCTCGCCCACCTTGCAGCCAAACTGCTCGAGAGCCATACGTTTCCACTTAGTGGCGGCCTGGACGACTTGGGCTTGTATGGGGATATCGAGCCCCAGCCCACAGGGAAATTCTACCGGCGTTCGCGATCCGTCTCGATCCAGGTAATCGTTCATGCCGCTGGCTTTATCGACAATAAGGGGGACCTGAACCATGTGCAGGTTGAGCTGCTTGCACAGATTAGTCTCAATGTAATTCTTTACTGCAAAGACAGCCTCCATTCTCTCCATGGGAGGAAGAAGTGTCTCGTAGTCATCGGGCAAGTCTTGTGCGAGCTTACCGTAATCACCTATTCCCGGACCGGCCAAGTCTGCTGTTTTGTCTGTCATGTCGTTTCTCCTTCTGTCGGCTGAGCGCGCAGGCTCATAAGCCCCTGTTAGCATATGTCACTGAAAAGTCACTTTCCAAAATGCAAATAATCACGGCATGAATGACCCCTTTAGCTCTCATAGTTAGTCTGTCTTATCGGGCAGATCGGTTATTTTTTTCAAGGCCTCGGCGGCAGCGCTGCGTACCTGGTCCTCTTCATCGTTGACAGTCTGCCTGAGGGCAGATAGAACCGGCCTGGTTGAGATGCCAATTGCGCCTAAGGCTTGGGCGGCGTGTTTGCGTACCTTCCACTCTTCGTCATCCAGTGCGCCAATGAGCCGGCCGAGGGCCGGTTTGGACGCAGGGCCGATGGCGGCCAGGGCCAAAGCGGCCGGGCTGCGAACCTGCCATTCTTCGTCCCCCAGTGCCTCGATCAGGGCCCCAACGGCCGGCGCCGATGCGGGCCCGAGGGCGGCCAACGCCTCGGCGGCCGGTTTGCGAACGTGCCATTCTTCGTCCGCGAGTGCGGCGATCAACGACGGGATTGCCTGCTCTGGCGCCGGTCCCATGCGTGACAAGGCAGTGGCCGCGGCTTTGCGCACATGCCATTGCTCGTCAGCCAGCTGTTCGATGAGATGGCCCATGGCGCCCTTCGCGCCGGGTCCCATGCGCCCGAGCGCTTCGACCGCCTGCTCCCGCTGCCACCACTCGTCGCTGGACAGGGCTTCGATGAGCCTGCGAACCTCCGGGTCCTCCCGTGTCATCCAGATTGTTTCCAGCCATGTCTCCACCAACTCAGGCCACCTCGTAATCGTATGTTCCGTACGACGCAGTCCAAACGCATGCCCGCCTTCCGCATACAAGTGCATCTCCACGGGCACACCCGCATTCTTCAGGGCAATGTAGTAAACCAGTGAATTGTTCACGTTGTCCACCGGGTCATTCTGCGCCTGCAGAATAAAAGTGGGCGGCGTATGGCGGGTGACGGGAACATTCGGATTCAACACAAGACCTTTACTGGGATGCCACAAATGCCCCGGAAACACAGTTATCGCAAAATCAGGACGGCAGCTTTCTTTGTCGGCCGCATCGACCACCGGATACAAACGCCTGTCATAACGTGTGCTCGTCGCCGCCACCATGTGCCCGCCGGCCGAAAATCCGATCACGCCAATCTTGTGCGGATCGATATGCCACTCCGAGCTCGAAAAAGCACCAGCCCCAGCGTCCTCTGCGCATCCTGCAGCGCCTGCCGCGACTCCCGATACCCCTCGAATTTCAGAGTTGGAACGCGGTATTTCAACAGCACTGCGGTAATCCCTCTGGACGTCAGCCAGTCACAGATCTCCGTGCCTTCCAGATCGATGGCCAGACAGTTGTAGCCTCCGCCCGGAAACACGACCATCGCGACGCCCGTATTCCTTCCCCGGGGCGAGTAAACCGTCATCGTCGGCTTCGACACATTATTGACCAGCACAGCCGGCCGGCCGGCAATCAGCTTCGTCGTCGTCGTACAGTTCTCCGGCCCCGGGACAGGCTCCGAATCGGGCGCCGCCCCCGGCCAGATCGGGATTTGCGTATGTCCCGGCGACGGCTGCCAGACATTCGTTTGCGCTTTCAGATCGCCAGACGCAAACATAACACAGAAAGCAAAGATCAAAGACCTCATTTTAACCTCAATTAACTGCAAACGGTGAATTCTCTAGTTACCGGCTCGAATGGCGATGCGCATGATGCCTAATCGCAAAAGCTCACCGGCGGCATTTGATGCCGTCTGGTGCAGCCGCGGTCAGGCAATTCTCACAGTTCTGCCCAATGCGCATTCTCACGGCTCTGATTCGCTACTGGCACAAACCGAAGCTCTCTTTCTCCTGATCACTGCCAGCTCATAGGTGAAGACCGCCAGAAGTGCCCCCACGCCTGATGCGACAATATCCAGGACGTCATAATGAGTACTCGCGCCCCACATTGGTCTCAGTTCTTCGGCAGTCAAGACCACAAATACAAACAAGGCGCCCAGGTAGACTAGAAGGCGACTGTGCATTGGTTCCATCATCAGTGCCCCATTGACGAAGAAGAGGCCTATGATGTAGGCCGCGATGAAATTCGGGAAACACCCCAACGTTGGCTTTACAATGGGTATGTCACTCAATGACGGTCGGAGAATCTCCTTGTTGAGGGACACCAAACCGAACAGCAGGCCAAATAGAAGAATGTTAGTCAGGATTACGCGCAGCCTCTTCTTCCTGCTCATCGGTCAGCTCCTCTTTGGCAAATCAGGTCCTGTTGTGCGATCTGTCAGCAGGTTCCGACGCACGGAGTGCCAGCGATCATTTTGAGTTGCCTGACGGCGGCCATCACCGGCAGGGATGGATTGCAGCGGAATTCCCGTCCGTGTGCATGGCATTGTTATTCCACATTTCATCAGAACGCGGAACCGTGTCCGAAATCGGTTCCAATTAGGACACGCATTCATTCCTATCCGATCCTCATTCTATTCTACCGGATGACGTGAACCTTCGAATCTGTATCGAGCCAAGGACTGGGCCCCCCATAATAACGTCACAGCGACTGCAACGAACATGACGAGACCACAATACATGGCTGAGCCCCAAGGCTTGATGGCCATGATCTCTGGAAATGTCACGAGTGCTGTGTTGTCCACGGCGTGGAACAAGATGGCTGCAAAGACGCTCTTTCCGGTGTTGTTGAAGATCCACGCCACCAGGATACGGGTCCCCACTAGTGAGAGAACCTGAGCAGTGAGAACGAACGGATCGGCCATCATGAAGACGAAGAACGGAACGTGCCAAAACGCCCAGATCACTCCCAGTACAAGCGCGGCTCGGAGGGCGCTACCCCGCGCCTGCATTGGCTCGAAGGCATACCCCATCCAACCCACCTCTTCTCCAGCGGCCAAGAGGAAGAAGAATGGAAAGGCCGCTGGCAACGCCACAAGCGGTGTCAAGGCGGGGGGGATCGGCGTGCCTGACAAGACGATCGATACCAGGCAAAGCAGGAAGATGAGAGGATACAGGAGTAGGATGGCTACATACCATCGGCCTTTTGCGATCCTCTTGTAGTCGAATATCCTCCCGAGCAGCTCCTTCAAGCCCTGGCTTCCGCGTTTTCTGAATGTCAGGACAGAGGCCGACGCGATTGGCGTGACGGTGAAAAGGGCAATGTACAGGGCACCCATCGCCGGCTTACCGACCACGTTCAGATATGCGAGCGTGTTCAGGATGTAGAAAGGTAGCGAGAGGAGAAAGGTTAGCGTAAAGAATGCGACCAGAGAGTCCCTTGTGGAGTTTGAGTCTTTCAAATTGCCCTTTCCAGTGGCATAACGCAGGGGCTGATGAGACGCGAGTGTGCTCGCGGACTCTATCGAGCCGCTTGTTATCAGTTGTTTGTTTTTATGGCCAATTCAATTTTCTGAGCTGCGGGATGCAGAGAGCACTCACTCAGTTTCCCAAGGATCTTTGTGCAAGACATAGACTCTAATCAGTCGCTCGATAGTCTCTTGCCCTTCGAATACAACGGTTACCAAATGTACACCGATATCATCCCATTTTGGCCCCCATAAAATATAGTCATGTCTCTTTCTTCTTATCAGTTTCATGCCTGAGGGATATGGTTCCTTTATGGAAATGTGGCAATCCCTGGGCCGGTCAATCCGTATCATATAGAGGGCGTTACGGGTTTTTTTGATTTCCAGCCGAACATTTCCCTCTTCATCAACTTCGGCGTCAAAAGTGCCCAGTTCAAATGCCTGTTGTTTTGCCCTGTTCAGGTGAGGCAAAAGGATACCCGTTAATAAGGCGATAATGGACATTACGATCAAGAGTTCAAGAAGAGTAAAACCCTTGAGTCGCACCCTCGGTTCTAGTTCTAACTTGTCGTATTGCATCCTATTTTTAGGGACAGTCACGAATGGTGGCTACAGACTCCCTTCTGATAACTGTTTAAGCTGAGATGCGCGCTGTTCCAGCGCTTCGTTTTCCAGCGATTTGCTGTGCAGATTCACTTTCTTTGTATATGTTCCATTCCGCCAACATCCATCCTGAATGTACTTTCCAGTATTCCTTCCGGACATACAGTCGTACATGTCAGGCAGAAGATACACTCGGTTGACAAGACTCTCTTGCCATGGTTCACGTACTCCATGATGTTGATGTCCATGGGACAGTTCTTATTGCATGCACCGCATTGAGTACACTTCTCTTTCTCTCCTGCAATCTTAAGGAGGGAAAACCGTGAAGTTACCTTAAGAATCACGGTGATCGGGCAGAGATATTTGCAGAAAGCCCTGTTGTCCTTGAACATATAGGCCAAGGTAATTGCAGAGGCAAAGTAGATCATATTTCCCACACCGAGCCAGGCAAGCGTATCCTGTCCAGTGGGTGGAGGCCTGTACTGTAAAAAGAACCACAGCACTAGGACCAGCAGCAGGCTGAGAGCAAAATGGACGTATCGCATTTGTTCCCATTTTGGAGCTATTCTGCCCAGTTTGTTTCGCTTATAAGGAAGATAATCAAGGACCATGGTAGTCCAGCATGACCACCCGCAGTAACCCCTTCCGAACAGAACCGGCCCGGCGATTTTTGCCACCAGATAATGTATAACCGAGCCTGAAAACAAGCCGGTCAGCAGGTAGAAGAAGAAACCTTCCAATTGCATGTTTTCCTTCTTAATGATCCCTAGGAAAAGCAGCATGTAGATACCAACAAGCAGTTGGGCAAAGCGCCTGCCGGAAGGTTTCTTTTTTCGGGGTAATATTATGTATAGCCCTATTCCAATCCCAACTGCGGTTCCGATATAACCGAAATTGAACAACAGGAATATCTTGCCGGTGGTAAAACAAAGGCTACGATCCAAAAACAAACAAGGAGTATTAACGGGACCCTGAGGTTTTTCAAATTATGTACATTATTTTCCATATATTACCTAATGTACCTCAGACTAATGCCCCGCGGATGAGCGGTGGCCACGGGGGCACACTTCTTTGGCTCCGGGGACATCCG
>LJTR01000235.1 GCA_001303465.1 Phycisphaerae bacterium SG8_4 | reverse complement strand
ACAAGGCACTCGGTTCGGAAAGCCATGATCCTGGCAAGCTCGCCCTGGGTGCAACCTGCCACTGGCGTGTGGATGCGGTCTACCCGGCCGATACAGTGAAGGGTCTGCTCTGGAGTTTCACAGCAGCCGACTTCATCGGAGTGGACGATTTTGAATCCTACAATGATGTCGATCCACCTGATGCCGCAAGCAACAGAATATTCGATATCTGGATAGACGGCTTTGGGACCACCACGAACGGCGCTCTGGTCGGCAACGACCTGCCTCCGTATGCCGAACAGATTATTGTCCACGGCGGCGCCCAGTCGATGCCGTATCGCTACGACAACACCGGCAAGACCTCCGAGGCGACTCTGACGTTGGTTCATCCGCGAGACTGGACTGAGGAAGGTGCTACAAAGCTGTCACTGTGGTTCCGCGGCAATTCTGGCAATGCAGCCGACTGGATGTACGTCGCCCTGGACGGGGTGCCTGTCTATCACGACGACCCGGCTGTAACTCGGACAGGCTCATGGACCGAGTGGGTAATCGACCTGACGCGATTTACCGACCAGGGCGTGAATCTTGCCGATGTAAATACAATTACCATTGGTATCGGCACAAAGGGCAGTCCGGCTGCCGGCGGCGCAGGGACGATGTACTTCGACGACATCAGGCTGATTCTTTAAGTTGCAGGTATGTGTGCCGCCGCTCGGGCAGATTTGCGTGGCAGTCCGAGAAAGAAGCGTGGTGTGAGGCTTTACTGGAGTCTCTCCACTGAATCGCCGACAAAATGTGGTGCGTTGTGTGCCTATTGTTGGCGGCCGTCAGTTTCTTAACCGTGTTTTCTGAAGGAGGTTTACTATGTTTCGAAGAATGAAATGGTTTGGTGCCATGCTTTTGGTCCTGGGCATCTGCTCAGATGCCGTTCTGGGCGAATTGATCGCCTATTGGTCATTCGGGGAAGACCAGGGAACCACAACCGAAGACGTTACGGGAAACGGTAATGATGGAACGCTTAATAGTGGCGTAGAGTGGGTGCCCGGCTACAAGGACTCGGGCGTGCGTTTCGACACGGCCGGCGAGAGAATCGTGGTCGGCCCCCTCGATCCCACCGCTGGGAATAATGCCATGACGCTGGCTGCCTGGATCAACTGGGAGGGACAGGGGCATAGCATCGAGCAACAGGGTATTATCGGCAAGCGTCTGGGCTGGGATCCGGGCACCAATGTCAAGTGGTTCTGGCAGACCAACCCGGCCGGCGATCTCTTGTTTCGAGCCGATAGTGCCGCAGGTGGTGATAGTTTTGGGTGGGGCAATGCCTTACTCGTCGATTATGCGAATGAGTGGGTGCATGTGGCCGTGACCTGGGACGATGGAGCTACCATACAGTATATCAATGCCGAGGAGGTTTCGACGGGCAATGTCGGTTTTATAGACACTGCGGATGACACTCCCATGACAATCGGTTGCGTGCAAAGTGACTGGACCGAAACATTTGTCGGCACCATCGACGAAGTGCGGATCTACGACCGTGCGCTGACACAGGCTGAGATTCAGACTGCTATGTTGGGCGAAGTTACCACTGCCAATCGCCCCACTCCACCGGATGGGGCCTTTCACGAGGATACGTGGGTGAACCTCTCCTGGCACTCGGGAGACTTTGCTGTCTCTCACGATGTGTATTTTGGTGAGAACTTGGACGATGTGAACAACGCGACCGGCGTCTCAGATGTATTCCGCGGCAACCAGCCCGACACGTTCTACTTGGCGGGCTTCCCGGGCTTTGCCTATCCGGAAGGGCTTGTGCCGGGTACGACGTACTACTGGCGGATAGATGAGGTCAACGATGCCCATCCGGACAGTCCGTGGAAAGGCGATGCCTGGAGCTTCACGATTCCGCCCAAGATCGCTTATGCACCCGTCCCGGCCGATGGCGCCGAGGCTGTGGCCCTGGACGTGAGGCTTGGCTGGACGCCGGGCTTTGGCGCGAAAATTCACACCCTCTATTTCGGTGAAGACTTTGACACTGTCAGCAGCGCCACCGGGGGCCCTCCGGTGGGCAACCCAACCTATAATCCCGGCCCACTCAAAGCAGCCAAGACCTACTACTGGCGTGTTGACGAGTTCGATCCGCCCGCCACGCATAAGGGCGACGTCTGGAGCTTCACGACCGAGGGCACCGCTATAAGCCCGAATCCGGCCAAGGGTGCTGTCGGCGTGGAGCCTACACCGACTCTAAGCTGGAGTCCTGGGAATCTCGCCGCCTCGCACGAGGTGTACTTCGGCGAAGACGCCGAGGCCGTAAAGAATGCAACCAAGACCTCGCCCGAACATCAAGGGACCAGGGCGCTCGGTGACGAGAGTTACGACCCGGGTGAACTTGCGCTGGAAACGACCTACTACTGGCGGATCGATGAAGTCAATAGCGTCAATCCCGACAGTCCCTGGATGGGCAATGTCTGGAGCTTCACGACGGGTGATTTCTTCGTCGTTGAGGATTTTGAAGACTATAACGACGATGACGCGGCCGGCCTGGCCATTTGGCAGAGTTGGATCGATGGCTTCGGCGTTGACGACAACGGTTCGCAGGTCGGCTATGTACTACCGCCTTACGCTGAGCAGACGATTGTCCACGGCGGCTCCCAATCTATGCCGCTATCTTACAACAACCGCGACGGTGTGACGAATTCGGAGGCGACTCTGACGTTGACGGCCAATCGTGACTGGACGGCTGAAGACGTCAAGGAATTGTCGATCTGGTTCCAGGGTGTACAGGGTTCTGTGGGCAGCTTTGTCGAAGGCCCCGCCGGCACCTTTACGATGACCGGCTCAGGCGCGGACATCACCGGACCAGCCGATGAGTTCCACTACGCCTATAAGACACTCTCGGGTCCCGGCTCGATTATCGCTAAGATCGAGAGCATGCAGAACACCAACGACTGGGCCAAGGCCGGCGTCATGATCCGCGAGACGCTTGAACCTGGCTCACCGCATGCGACGGCGTTTGTTACGCCGGCCAATGGAGTTGTCTTCGAATACCGTCTTGCCACCGGTGACAATAACATTGGTGCGGCAAGCCAGCAAACCGGCATTACTGCTTCGCACTGGGTGAAACTCGATCGCAGTCTCTCGGGTGTCTTTACGGCTTCCCAGTCGGCCGACGGATCGACCTGGGAGCCTATAGGCGCCAATGCAACGGCTAACATCCCGATGGGCGCAAGTGTGTATATAGGTCTTGCACTGACCAGCCATGACGCGGCCTTGACATGTGAGGCCGTCTTCTCGAACGTCACGACGACCGGAAATGTGACCGGGCAGTGGACAAACGAGGATATCGGTATTCTCAGCAACGCGAGCGAGCCGCTCTATGCGGCTATATCTAATGCCACAGGCGCCGCTGCTGTGGTCGCTCATGATGATCCCGGTGCAGCGACCATCGACACTTGGACCGAATGGGTTATAGATTTGCAGAGATTTGCCGATCAGGGCATCGACCTGGCGAACGTCGACAAGATCGCCGTCGGCTTGGGCAGCAAGAGTGGCACGGCGTCCTCAGGCGGTTCGGGCGTATTGTACTTCGACGATCTGAGGCTATATCGGCAGAGAAATGCCGGACCGTAGGAGGCGCCTTGCGCAGCAATCACGATAGGAATAGCCCTATTCGGGGCCTGTACTGATTCACTTAGGTGCAGGCCCCTTTTCATTGATTAATGATTATTGACTATTGATTATTCGCGTGTGTCAGGTGGGATGAGCACTGGATGCCCGGGCTGGAGCGAACCGGTCGGCGACTGTAGTCTCATGAGACGATTTTCCTTGACGGCAAGACGGCTATTGTGATATAAATTAGCGCAAAGCCTATGGATCATCGGTCTTTGGATGGGTGACATTTTGTGTCTTTCACCGGTTAGCAAATCTGGCGAAAAGGCCGAACAAATGAGATGCCGGGCTCTTTGACGAGGATTTTGAAGCCTGCAACACTGATTCCTACATTTCGGCGATAGTATTGCAGAAGTCGGAGCACTGATCAACCGCCCGTATCGGGCATGTAAAGGAAGGAGGCAACCAGCAGGTCTTGAGACGTTTTTCTGGGCAAAGTGAATGAAGTGCAGGGAATTAGAACGTCACTATTGACTGTTTTGGCGCGTAGCCAAAGCATGATTTTCCGAACACTCTTGTAAGGAGGACTATTATGTACAGAAAATTGATGTGTTTGACTTCCTCTTTTGCTCTGGCACTGAGTCTTGTGGGTGTTGCTGATGGCCAGTCCGGAACAGGTGTTCGCGGGGAGTACTATCACTTCTCTGGTGCTACGCCTCCCTCTCGTGAGGAGGCCTTTCGCGATCTCGTAGCCGTCCGGATCGATCCGCAGATATACTGCTATTGGAATCCCGGATTCCAAGCCACCCATCCGGATGGTCTTACTCCAAACCTTGAAATTGCCCCGCCGGAAGGACTACGAGGGGATACCTTCTCAGTCAGGTGGTTGGGCGAAATAGAGGCGTTGAAGTCGGAGCCCTACACTTTCATCACGGGCGCCGATGACGGCGTCCGCATGTGGTTGAACGGTGAGATGATCATCGATGACTGGGCTGACCATGATCGGACAGAGAGCACAAGCGATCCGGTCCAACTCGTAGCGGGCCAAAGGTATCCGATCGTAGTAGAGGGCTATGAGAACGGTGGCGAGGCCGAATGGCAACTTTACTGGCAGAGCACAACCATGCCAAGAGAGGTTGTTCCGCAGCGTGTTCTATATCCGGTGATTAAGGCGCAGGATTATCCGGCCAGCGATCCCGTTCCCGGTGATGGCGCCGTTGTCAGACAGACGTGGTTGAGCATACAATGGACAGCCGGGCCGGAGGCAGTCTCTCATGATGTTTATTTCGGCGATGATTTTGACCAGGTGAAGGCCGGCACGGGGGATACGTTTAGGGGTAACCAGGCCGGAACTGATTATATCGTTGGCTTTTTCGGTTTTCCTTATCCTGAGGGTCTCGCTCCGGGGACAACGTATTATTGGCGAATCGACGAGGTCAACCAGTCGAATCCTGACAGTCCGTGGAAAGGTCCTGTCTGGAGCGTCATGGTCGCTCCCGTGACCGCCTTTGGCCCCGATCCGGCCGATAGCGCCGAGGACGTAGACCCAAATACCGCGGTGCTTCGTTGGGAGGTTGGCCTCGACGCGAAGTTGCACACCGTGTATTTCGGCGACGACTATGACACGGTGAACAACGCGGCCGGGGCTCCGCCCACTGGCCTTGTTTTCTATAGTCCCGGCGTGCTTGAATTGGCTAGGACCTATTACTGGCGGGTGGATGAATTTGACGGCAGCGCCACGTATAAAGGTGATGTCTGGAGCTTCACGACTCCAGGGTCAGTGGGGAGCCCGAAGCCGCCTCATGGCGCCGTGAACGTAAAGCACACAAAGATTCTAAGCTGGTTGCCGGCAGATAATGCTGCGTCGCACCAGGTGTATTTCGGTGTAGACAAGGAGGCCGTGCAAGGCGCCAACGCAGGGTCACCCGAGTACAGGGGTAGTCAAGACATTGGCTCCGAGAGCTATGACCCCGGGATGCTTGAGTGGAATACGGCCTATTACTGGCGGGCCGACAAGGTCGATGCGGCCGGCAATGCGTCGAAGGGTCCGATCTGGAGCTTCACGACTGCAGATTTCCTCGTCGTGGATGATTTCGAGGATTACACCAATAATGATGCGGAAGGTGAAGCCATTTGGCAGTCTTGGATCGATGGCTTCGGCGTTGCCGAGAACGGTTCGGAAGTCGGATACCCGATGCCCCCCTACGCCGAGCAGTCGACAATTCATAGCGGTTCCCAATCCATGCCGTATAAGTACGACGCAGATATGAAGTATGCCGAAGCGTCTCTGACGTTGGTTTATCCGCGTGACTGGACGGAGAGAGGTGTTGACACTTTGGGGCTTTGGTTTAAGGGCGATTGGATTAACGTTCCGACGCCGATGTATGTTGCCCTCAATGGCAGTGCGGCGGTAATTCACGAGGACGCTGATACCGTCCAAAGAGATGTATGGACGGAATGGCTTGTCCCACTGCAGGCGTTTGCGGACAAAGGAATAGACCTGACCAACGTCAGCACGATTGCGATTGGCTTCGGCGATAGGGCCAATCCGCAGCCTGGTGGTTCAGGGGCAATCTTCTTTGATGATATTCGGCTGTATCGACCCGCTCCCGAATCGGAACCGGAACCGCAGCCATAAGCTTCCAGTGCAACCGGCAACAGTGATTGAAGCCAAGTCGGGGCCCAGACCGGTTGATTCAGTGTGGGCCCCGCCAGTTATCCCAGGCGATAGCTGGATCTAGCCAGGAGTGGTCTGTTCGAGCCGCGTGGGTAGTGATAGAGGGCCGTGGTTCCGTCTGAAAACGGACCGGGCCATCGGGGGCCCTCAAAGCCGCCCCCGTCATTTCGACCGGAACGATGCGCGGCATCGCGAAAAGGGAGAAATCTGTCTCTTGACCAGATTTCTCCCTTCCGCCCTCGGCTTGAAGTCGAGATGACATACAGCGGCCCCAATTTCACAGATTCTTCTTGACGTCGGGCCCGCAATTGTGTTATGAATAATAAAGGATCCTATGGATTATCGGTCTACGGATGGGCGGGTCTTTTGGCTATATCCGGTAGACATGCCCGGCCAAAAGGTCGAGTGAATGAGGTGCAGAACTCTTGGAGAAGGGTTTTGTTCATAAGGATACGGAGCCTTACTTTTCAGCAATAGTGCTAGCAACTATCTCAAGACCGTCACCCTGAGATAGGCGAAGGGTCTAAACGTCGGAAATGAGAGATTCTTCGCGACGTTCAGAATGACAAATTATGTTTCAAGATAGTCTCTTGGTGAGCTTTGTGTCCCTGATTAACCGCCCATTTTGGGCATATGAAGGAAGGAGGTAGCGAGCAAGTCTAAGAGGTTCTTCTGGACAAAACAAACACAGTGCAGAGAATGTGAACGTCATTATTGATTGCTTTGGCGCGTAGCCGGGGCATGATTTTTCGAACTCTCTTGTAAGGAGGACTATTATGTACAGGAAATCTTTTTGTATCATTTCTTTTGTCGCCGTGCTGGGTATGGGTTTGACGAGCGTGGCCGAAGCTGCCGACCCGGACCTCGTTGCCCACTGGAGATTCGACGAAACATCCGGGACCACCGCTTTCGATGCAAGCGGTAACGGCCACGACGGCACCCTCATGGGTGACCCGCAGTGGGTTCCCGGCAGGCTGGGCGGTGCACTTGAGTTTGACGGCAGCGGCGACTATGTGGACTGCGGGAGCACATCTCAATCACGTGCTGGATTAAGGTCGACGTGTTCGACAAGACCTGGCAGGCCATCATCACCACTAGTGACAGCTCCTGGAGGGTGCACAGGTCCGGTGACACAAACAACATAGCCTGGGGAAGCACCGGTCTGACACCACTGGACCTGACGGGAACCACGGACGTGAGCACCGGCGACTGGTTTCACGTCGCAGCAGTGTACAACGGGACGCAGAAACTGCTGTATATCAACGGCAACCTGGACGCTTCGTCCGACTCTACTGGTGACATAACTGCCAGCAGCGTACCGGTATACATTGGTGACAACTCCGGGGCCACGGGCCGCTACTGGGACGGCCTCATCGACGATGTCCGAATTTACAAGCGGGCGCTGACGGACGTGGAGATTCTTGGTGTCATGTCAGGTGGCGGAGCTGAGTACCCGCTTGCCTCCGCTCCTACTCCCGGCGATGGCGAGTACCATGAAGATACCTGGGTGAGCATGTCTTGGCGAGCAGGCGACTATGCCGTCTCGCACGACTTATATCTTAGCGAGAATCTCGACGATGTGATCAACAGCACGGCCGATGCATTCAGGGGCAACCAGACCGATACGTCGTACATTATCGGCTTCCCGGGATTTCCCTATCCCGACGGTCTGGTTCCGGGCACCACCTATTACTGGCGAATCGACGAGATCAATGAAGCCGAGCCTAACAGTCCGTGGATAGGGGACCTCTGGAGCTTCACGATTCCGCCCAGAACGGCCTACAACCCTGACCCGGCCGACGGTGCCGGACATGTTGATCCGAACATAATCTTTACGTGGACGCCGGGTTTCAACGCGAAGCTGCACAACGTCTACATGGGCACAAATTTCGACGACGTGAACAACGCCACAGGTGCCATGCCGTTGGGAAGCCCCAGCTACGATCCCGGTACGCTGGAACTTGAGAAGGTCTATTACTGGCGCGTAGACGAGTTCGATCCGCCCTTTACACATAAGGGCGATGTCTGGGCCTTCACAACCCCGGGCGCGGTTGGCAATCCGCAGCCGGCAAATGGCGCGGTAGACATTCAGATGAACGCAACACTTACCTGGACGGCAGCGGACAATGCTACCTCGCACGAGCTGTATTTCGGCACCGATGCCGATGCCGTCAAAAGCGCCACCACTGCTTCGCCTGAGTACATCGGCACCCGTGCTCTCGGTTCTGAAAGCTACGATCCCGGAGGACTTGCCTGGGACAGCAGTTATGCCTGGCGTGTGGATGAGGTCTATGCGGCCGAGACAGTCAAGGGTATCGTCTGGACCTTTGCCACGGCCGATTTCCTCAGTGTGGATGATTTTGAGGCCTACAACAATATCGATCCGCCTGACCCGGAGAGCAACAGAATATTCGACAAGTGGATTGATGGCTTCGGGACCACAACCAACGGTGCTCTGGTGGGCCATGATCTGCCGCCCTACGCCGAGACGCTGATCGTTCAAGGCGGCGCCCAGTCGATGATACTTACCTACGACAACAACCTCAAGACCTCTGAGGCGACTCTGACGTTGGTTTGGCCGCGTGACTGGACAGCAGAGGACGTGACCAAATTGTCGTTGTGGTTCCGCGGCGATGCCCGCAATTCCGCCGAGCGCATGTTTGTCGCTCTCAACGGCAATGCGGTTGTCTATCACGACAATCCCGCTGCGACGCAGATAGCCGGATGGAACGAGTTGGTGATCGACCTGGCAGCATTCGGCATCGACCTTGCCAATGTCAACACGATTACCCTTGGCATTGGAACCAAGGACAGTCCTGCAGCGGGCGGAACGGGGACCATGTACTTCGACGACATACGGTTGATTCGGTAGCTATGGAACGACGATTGCGCCGGCGAGCAGTTGCGCAGCCGTCATTAGCTGGGATTCGGGGCTCGTACCGGTCAGTCCGGTACGGGCCCCTTTTCGATTGATTATTGATTATTGCCTATTGATTACTAGCGGGTGTCAGGCCAGATTGGGGATG